>CAZILJ010000431.1:0-1540 GCA_964539915.1 uncultured Acidobacteriaceae bacterium
AGTAGTGCAAGATCGATAGATTCCGCCATCGCCTTGTAACCGTCGTCCTGCGGATGAAGATGATCGCCTTTGTCGTAGGCCGCCTGGATATAGGTCGGGCGGCTGGGGTCCTTCACCACCTGGTCGAAGTCGATGACACCATCGAAAGCGCCGTTGCTGCGAATCCATGTGTTGACGGCCACGCGCACCTTCTCTTTGTCTGCGGTGTAGTAGCCTTCGAACGGGGAACCCTTGAACGAATCCGCGAATGGCGTCAACGTGGCACCGATGATGCGCATGTTGTGAGTATGGGCGCGTGCTATGAGTTGCTGATAACCGTCAATAATTTCCTCCGCCGTCGGAATCGTGTCTTTGGGCGCCAGGGCGCAACCAGGCCAGCCGATGTCATTGATTCCGATCATTACGACAACTGTGTCGGCATGCGGTTGGGCCAGCACGTCGCGGTCGAAGCGCGCCAGCGCGTTAGTACCCATACGATCACTGAGCACTTTTGCGCCCGAGATTCCCTCGTTCAGCACGGCGACCGGAGCGCCGCCTGCCTTTGCCAGTCGCTGAGCCAGCAAGTCAGGCCAGCGGTGGTTGGCGTCCACCGTGGAGCCGTTGCCATCCGTGATCGAGTCACCGAAAGTGACGATCGCGCGAGCGCCCGGTGCTGCGTCGACCAGGATTTCGCTCAAAAACAGCCGGGACACGGTCGTAGTGTCCGCCTTGATGTCCGCGTCGCTCACCTTGTTACCCGCCGCGATATAGGCGGTCTGAACTCCTTCCCAATGCATCGTAGTCGTTGGTGTCGCCTCAGGCAGAAATAGACTCACCGCAAGGCTGCCGAATGGTGCCACGGTAAGGTCCACAGGATCGCTGATGGCCGGCGCTCCCGGAGGGATCGTAATGGAGGCATGGCCGCCGAAGGTAAGCGCCCGATCCGATCCCGCCTCGATTGCGGCGCCCTTGCTCAATACGGCAACGTGCGCCGCGCCGATCACCAAGGGCCTCGTCCCATACTCGTTCGACAGCACTACCCGCACGCGCTTGCCGCCGATGCTGACTGCTGCAATCTGGCGTATGGTCTGATTCCAGAGGGTACGCGGAAAGCCGGTGGGGATGGGAAAATCCGCATCCCAAACAGGCTGCGGGCTCGCGGCCCAGGTCCCGATCCACTCGTCGGCGCGCGCGGCTGCGATTGGACTGACAAGTACACTCGCGAGCGCAATGGCCATAATGCGCCCGCAGACCTGCCTTCGTGGCTGTTGCCCTCGGTGGGTGGTGGACGCAATCTGACCGAGCCCTTTTCTTGTCACTTTCAGCCTCCCTGTTTTGCCGATCGCCGCCAAGAAGGAAAACAATGCCCCGCGGAAACTCGCATCGTCGTGACAACCCTCAACATGCGATCAACGGTTCCTGCAAGCATGCACCAGTCATGACCGCTAACGCAAGCTGGGGGCGCCGGAGCAGTGAGATTCCGAAACTCACGATTGAGCCCATAAGTGACATTCAGGACCACCTCATGCCGCCAACTCGTCGAGCAGTGCCTTCGCCTCCT
>CAZILJ010000432.1:0-3119 GCA_964539915.1 uncultured Acidobacteriaceae bacterium
AGACAAGGTAAGATGAGCTCGCGACAGTGGGCAGAATCGACCTGAGGTTTACACCCACGTCGTTGCTATCTTGCTTGGACATTTCTCCTTCCCTCCGGTTGCCGGTCTGGAGAACTGTCAACCCACGCAGGTTTTCGGGAGGCTCTTCAAAGAAAGTCCGACTCAGTGAGGAAGAACTGCGCGGCTTCGGAGAAGACAAGCATTCTCCGCCGGCCAGAGCCAGTCAAAGTTCCGAAGGCTCCCCCGCGGCTTAGTGGCAACGAGAATTGTCCCTGCGCCTCAGGCAAGAAGTACAAGAAGCGCTGCGCTGCGTGGGCACCGGGCTACTTCATGGAACTGGGCGCGAGCTGGGGCTGGCCACGATGCCAAATGGCCAATCTCCAGAGAGAGGTAGCGGGGCCATGTCGGTTACGCAGAAAACGCCTCAAGACTCACTAAGGAGTCGTGCTGACCGTCTTCACCGCGGCGTCGGAAGGATAGCCGTGCGTGGCAATGAAGAAATTATGGTCGTACATGTTGCGATACATATGTCCGGCAATTTCCGCGGCCTTGGGACCAAAGGTGGGACGCCCGCCCTGCAAGAAGACGACCACCACGACGCGCCCGACGCTGGTGTTGGCGTAGGAAGCGAACCAGCCGAAGCGGGTTCCGGCGTGCGAACAGGTTCCGGTTTTGCCCAGAATCTCTTCTTCGTTGAAGTTCAGTCGCAGTTTACGGGCAGTACCGTACTGGACGGCCCCGGCCATGCCATCGGAAAGTTCAGGAATCAAAGGAGCGATGTCGAGCTGGCGCTTGATCCGTGGCTGGAAGCTGGCGACTTCTTCGGGAGTCGTGGGATGCTGCAGGTAGTAGAGCGTGCCGCCATTTGCGATCGCGGAAACCATGGCTCCTAACTGCAGGGGCGTCATCGAGACGCCTTCACCGAACGAGCACATCTTGCCAACGCCGCCGAGTTTTTCAGGAATCGCTTCGTCAGGATAGCTGCCCAGTTGTTCGCCAGCAATGTCGTATCCAGCCAGTTCGCCGAGCCCGTATTCGTGGGCATAATAGGCAACCTTCTCGAAACCGAGCTTACGTCCGAGGGCTTCGAAATAAGCGTTGTTGGAATGCGCGATGGCGGTGGTCAGGTTCATGCGGCTTCGGCCGCCGAGAGCAACTTCGGTTTCCTTGGAAACCAGGCCTTCGCTGAGTGCTGCCAGTGCCACAGAAAGTTTGATGGTGGAGCAGGGTTGCGCACCGCTGGAGAGAGCCAGTTTCTGATTGACCATGGCCAGGACGCGGCCGCTGGTCGGTTCGATCGCGACCACCGTTCCGTTCATGTTGCCAAGGGCATCGATGGCTGCCTGACGAACCACCAGATCTTCGCCGGTCGTGATGTCGCCGGCAGAAATGCCTTCGGCGAACGAACTCATCTGAAAACGCTCATAAGAGCGACGGCGACGAGTGCTCACCGAAGCCCGCGTAAGGTTCGCGCTGCGACTACGCGCCAGATGGTGCATGCGGCGCCGGGTGTGCGGGGTCTCGCTAATTTTGGATTGCTTTGACTTGGCCGCTGAGTGCGTACTCGTGTTGACGTGCACGGCAAAACTCATCCCTGCCAGAGGCAAACCGGTACTGAAGGCCAGTAGAAGACGAAGAAGGCTCTTTGCTTTGAACATCTGGTTGATTCGCTCCCCGAACGTACCACGCTAATACGTACCACCCTAAATACGATGCACGAACCGTGCCACTGGCTCGTAACCCAGGCAGTACAACTCGACTGCGCTGATAATACGAGACTTACACCATGCTGGCAACGGAAATGTTCGAGTGCCAGCAAATACTAGTTTCGGTTTAACCCATTTTGAAACAAACACATAGCGGTTGATTACCGCAGGTCAGAACCCTTCGGTAATGCGTTACTAGGTACTGAAAAGGTACGTCCATAATGTGCAAGACTTTTCCTATTCGAAAAGTGGTGCTCTCAGTTTCAGCTCTCAGCCCTGAGGCGAACACGGATGAGTTTCGTCGGTTTCACCATACCTACCAATGAGCGTCCTTGTCTGACAGCTGAAAGCTGAGAGCTCGGTCCTTACATCACGTCGTTGCGCTTGCGCAGAAATGCGGGAACGTCGAGATCGTCCGGCTCGAAGTTCGCCACGATAGCGCCGCGCATGTTGTCGCGCATGGTGTCGAGCGAAATCACTTCGCCGGCCAGATGATCGGATGCGTGCATTATGGGTACTGGAGCAGCGTCATCGACGTAAGCGCGGTCGTCCGATAGGTTGCGTTCAAACGATGCGGGCTCCATGATGTGTTTTGGCCTGGAATCGGGCTGGCTCTCGATTGTCGAGTCGGCATCTCTCGGCGATGAGGCACGGGACCAAGTGAGTTCATCGGCTGTTACCGAGTGAACCGATCCGAACTCCTCGGCGAATTCCATGGCCTCCTCATGCGCAGCGGCGAATGAGGTTCGAACTTCCTGCGTCCGCTGTCTTGCCGACGGGGCTTCGCGGAATCCGGTGGCAATTACGGTGATCTTCACTGCATCCTTCATCTTTTCGTCCAATACCGCGCCGAAGATGATGTTCGCGTCTTCATGCGCAGCGCCCTGAATGATCGAGCACGCCTGCTGCACTTCAGCCAGTTTGAGCGACGCCGAACCGGTGATGTTAATGAGGATGCCGCGAGCGCCATCGATGGCTCCCGCCTCGAGCAGCGGAGATGCAATAGCTTTTTGAGCGGCCTCGGTGGTGCGCTTGGGACCGCTGGCGGAAGCCGTGCCCATGACGGCGTATCCCATGCGAGCCATGATGGTTTTCACGTCGGCAAAATCCCGGTTGATGATGCCGGGGATGGTGATGATGTCGGAAATTCCCTGCACGCCCTGGCGAAGAATGTCATCAGCAATGCGGAACGACTCGAAGAAGCCGGCGTCTTCGGCCACCGCGAGCAGTTTTTCGTTGGGGATGACGATGGTCGTGTCCACCGACTCCATCAACTCAGCAATGCCGCGCTCGGCCTGAGCCATGCGGCGTTTGCCTTCAAACGAAAATGGCTTGGTCACGACCGCAACCGTAAGCGCGCCCATTTCAACCGCCAGCGACGCGATAATCGGCGCAGCTCCGGTGCCGGTGCCG
>CAZILJ010000433.1:0-2422 GCA_964539915.1 uncultured Acidobacteriaceae bacterium
CGCTCTTCGATCTGATGATGCAGTTGCAGATCTTTCGGAGCCGGATAACGCGACTCGGGTTGCTGAATTGCAAACAACACGAGTCGATACGTACGGAATCCGGGATTAACGTGGGCGAGTTGGAAGAGCGTCCCCACAAAGAGGAGAGCCCCGGCCACTAGCAATGTCGACAACATTACCTGGAAGCTGACGATCATCTTGCCGGAAACGCCCTTGCGCCGTCGCGTGCTGCCTGGCCCTGTAGTCTTCAGGCAAGCTCCGCCATCACTCCGAGTTGCGATCCATGCTGGCACAGTGCCAAAGAGCAACCCGCTCAGCAGTGTGACGCTCGCGGTAAATGCCAGCACGGTCCAGTCGAGCGGCATTCTGAATTGCGACGTCTCCCAAGGATTGGCCAGCAGCGTAGGCAACGTGCGGCAGCCGGCAAAGGCCAGAGCCACACCGAGCGCTCCCCCAAGGGCGGAGAGCAAGAAGCTTTCTGTAAGCACGCCACGCAATACGCGAGCACGCCCCGCTCCGAGGGCGAGCCGCACGCCGACTTCCCGTTGCCTCGCCATAGAGCGCGCAAACAGCAGGCTTGCGATGTTGGAGCAGGCCAGCAGAAGCACGAGGCCCACGACTGCCATAAGCACTCCGAGCGGCTTCGCGAACATCTGCTTCGAGAGGAACAATCCTCGGCTGCCGTCCAGCAGGTCCAGTCGAGGAATAGACGTGTTCGCGTCCGGGCGCAACGTTGAGCGCACGACCGCTGACAGTGATGCATCCAGAGCAGCCTCGGCAGTAATATCCGTAACTCCGGCCTTTGTGCGTCCCATGATATTCAGCCACCACATTTGGGGGCAGGATGCACCAAGCAGCGACCCGTTGCTGCCGCGCGGCTCGACCCGCGGTTGCGAACTCAAGGGAAGGAACAGATCCGGGCTCGACTGCACGCTCTTAGCGCCTGTGAATTCCGATGGTGCGACGCCGACGATTTCGACCGGCACCAGGTTGACCTTGATCGTGCGGCCCACGACCGCCGGCGAAGACCCGAACGCTCGTTGCCATAGTTCCGCGCTGATCAGAGCGACGGTCGGCGCGCCGATCCTGTCGTCGCCCGCGAGAATGGGGCGACCGAGCTGCGGCTGTACCTGAAGCTGATCAAAAAAGTTTCCGCTGACCAACTCGCCCTGCAGGATCTGCGCATTGCCATCAATGGTTGCATTCATCCTCCCCACGTCCTTGAACGCGAAAAGGTCTTCGAGCACGTGGTTATCGCGTCGAAGTTGTTCAAATGCGGGATAGGAAAACGATGCCGCGCCGATTCCTTCCGGCATGTTGTCAGACATCCCCCACATGTTTGTGACCACCGTGTGCCTGTCTCCATACCAATGGAGTAGGCGGAGTTGCTCGGCATGGGGCACGTCGAGCCGGTCGAGAAGCAGGCGCTTAATGACCGAAAAAATGGTGGTGTTGGCGCCTATCGCGAGCGCCAGCGAGATTGCCGCAACCGATGTGAAGCCCCAGCTCTTGCCTAAGATGCGTGTGGAATAACGCACGTCCTGGACGACGCTCTCAATGAAGGGCAGGCTCTTCTCGGCATGGTATTGTTCGCGAATTGCTTCCACCGCACCGAATTTCAGTACTGCTTGGCGGCGCGCTTCAGCTGGTGTCATCCCGGATCGAAGGTTCTCTTCAGTCTGGCGCGAAAGATGCTCTTCCATCTCCTCCAGAAACCGCTGGTCGCCGCTCTGGTGCGACACCAAGTTGCGAATGCGAGCGAGTAATCGTTTCAGCGGCTTCATGGCCGTACCTCCGCGTTGATCGCGAGGAAGCGCGCCATGATCTCCGCGGTTTGCTGCCAGTCCCGGAGTTCAGCCTGCAACTGCTTTCTCCCGGTGCGCGTGAGGCGATAAAAGCGCGCGCGACGATTGTTTTCTGATGGTCCCCACTCCGACGCAATTGCGCCTTCCTGCTCCAGCCGGAGCAGCAAGGGGTACAAAGTTCCCTGGTTCAAAGCCAGCTGGTCCTCACTGATCTGCTCGATGCGCCGCGCGATTCCGTAGCCGTGCAGTGGCCCGAGCACATCGAGCGTTTTCAGAACCATCAACGCCAGTGTGCCTTGTTGAATGTCCGCTCTTGTTTTCATTCCTACACCTTTTGGTTTCCTACAGGGAGTATAGCGAGATTCCTTTTGGAAAACAACAGGTGTCGGTTGCGGTCTTTAACGCAAGTTTGCATCTCGGTCGGGTGCATCGGAGAAAGTGGTCATCGATAAACGTGGATAAGCGCGGGAGCGTGGACATTTTGTCTGGGTCCCAAACAGGACCACCCTGGGCCGCGAGATCCGGCGTGGGAGCCGACATTGTCCTGGAATCAGTTGCACGCATTGATGGGGATGCGCTAGCCTTGTTCTGCTCTCGCGGTTCTCCCACCTCGTCTT
>CAZILJ010000434.1:0-2089 GCA_964539915.1 uncultured Acidobacteriaceae bacterium
CGGTCTTGCCGGTGAGATCGTAGGGAGTGCCGTTGGCGTCCACCAACTCGATGGCCCCTTCGGGAGCCTCAACCCGGAACGGGCCATTGGGTCTAACGGTGATCTTTACCTGTGCCATTGATGAAATCCTCCAACCTTACGGGTTTCTAGTAAGGCTAAAAGATATCATCAATCGAGCCGGATTGTCTTGACGGTGCTCGAAAACTCACGCGGCTTGAACGCGCACCGAACTCAGACTGCGGTACAGCTGCAGGCATTCGTCAATCATGCGCTTGGTGGTAAATCGTTCGCGGGCTCGGCTGTAGGCCAACTCGGCGTAAGCGCGGCGCATGGCGCGGTCTGCGTTGAGAGCGCGAATACTTTCGGCGAGGCTGGAAGCATCGTTGGTGCGGAAGTAGAGAGCCGCATCCCCCCAGATCTCGCGAAAGCTCGGGATGTCGTTAGCCACAATGGCGCATCGTGAAAACGCGGCTTCGAGCAAAGGCATGCCGAGAGGTTCGTAACGCGCAGTGGCGGCGTAGATGGATGCGCGGCTATACAGTGCGCGCAACTGCGATTCGGTCTGGGGGCCGCGAATCGCAACGCAGGTTTGTGCGGTGTCAAGCTTCACATCGGCACGAATCGGAATGCGCGGCATGGGCACGGTATGTTCCGCGCCGACAATGCAGACCGGCACAGAGTGCGCCTGCTGGGTCAGTAGAAACACCTGTCTGCTGGCGTCCACAAGGCGGCCGACAGCCAGCACGCAATCGTCCTTGCTGACGTAAGGATTAAAGAAAATCGGATTGCGACCCGGGTAGATGACTTCCCCGCGGTGGGGGCGACGATAACAAGTGGAAATGCGGTCGAGCATCCAGGCCGACGGAGCCACGACTGCGTCGGCTCCGGCCAAACCATTGAGAACCGTGTTGCGATACCACGTCAGCGAGCCTTCCGGCCGCGGGGCGCGATTGTGGACGGCATGCGTGCGGGTAATCAAATCGCCATGGGCCATCACCACGCGCGGCACATCGACCGGCAGGTTCCCATAGCAAAACTGGTTGAGATGCAAAACGTCGGGGCGCAGTTCGCGAACCAGCGCGGCGAGGAACGCAGACGACTCGCACAGATCCTGTTCCGCATCCTGCATCCACTCGAGATGGAAGGCCGTCGGACGATAGTCGAGGCCGTGCAAATGATCCATCCAGGAGGTCTGATCCGGAAATGGAATCTCGCCGAAACTGACCAACGTGACTCGCACGCCGCGCGTGACCAAGCCGGTCACAAGTTCGCGAGCGTAGGTCCAGGAGCCTGACAACGAGTCGGTGGTGACGAGGACGTGCACAAAACCTCCAGCAAGAATTTCAGAATGCCCCCAAGAACGTAGGATTCCGGCTTGCGGGCGCATTCATTTTAGAGTGAATGGGGCTCAAGGGGGAAGTGATTTCAGAAAAGCCTCGGCTATCGGGTTGAACAGGCCAATTCTCAATCCGCCGATGTTCCGGCGGAACGCATTTTCGACCCTGCGAACTGCAAGATTTTGCGGCGTCGGGCACGGGGACAAATGTTCCAGCAGTTTTCACTTTCTCGGGCCTTACCGACCGGAGCAAACATAGAGAAGAGCGAAGGCCACTCATGGCGGTGCCGCATCGAGGAATGCAAGTCACCTCGGGAGCAGAATCGTGTCCAGGATCGACTCTGCCACGTCCTTGCCGAGACGTTTGCCAGCGATGTGGTCGGTCCGGAAATGCTGGCCGGCATAGATTCGGCTCAGGCCCGCCTCCTGCGCTGCCGCCGAGAAGCTGGTGAAGTGGCGCCTCACTCCCTTCAACGACTCGGAGGTGACATCAAAAGTGAACCGATCACCTAGGTCGGACTTTAGGACTTCGGCTCCGGCAAAGCTGATGGCACTGTGGGCGCCGGGGTATGAAGGGTCTGCAGCGGTCTTGGTCGGCAACGGAAGCCAATTCGGGTCGGGCTCGGTGTTGGGATTGCCATCATCGCCGGCCAGCTCAACCGCGGTCACCGGCCGCCAGAACTGGTACGTGTACTTAGCCTCGAAGAAGGCGATCGTAGTATCCGCCAGGCTGATATTTAGTAAGGCAAACAG
>CAZILJ010000435.1:0-3924 GCA_964539915.1 uncultured Acidobacteriaceae bacterium
TGATGACTCCACCCTTGCTAGCGTGATAGCCAATGGCTGGAAGCTCCGCGGGAGCCCCACCCAGTCCAGCTACCGACGCAACATTAATGATCTTTCCTGCGCTGTTTTTTCCCGCGCTATTCTTGCCCCGGCTTTGGCGGATCATGACTTTGCCCACCGCCTGGGCGCACAGAAAAGTCCCGGTCAGGTTCGTCTCGATGACCTTGTTCCAATCTTCGAGCCGCATCTCCTCGACGGGAGCGCCCCAGGATATTCCCGCGTTATTGATGAGCACATCGATTCGTCCGAACTGGGATAGAGTCGCTTCCACCATCTCCTGAATGCTGGCCGGGTTCTTAACATCGCAGCCCACGGCAATGGCTTTTACGCCGAGTTGCTGCAATTGTTCGGCAGCCTGATGGCAGCGTTCCTCCTTGCGGGCACACAGCACCAGGTGGGCACCCATTTCCGCCAGACCCTCCGCCATTTGGCGGCCCAGTCCGATGGAGCCACCGGTGACGATCGCAACGCGCCCGCTTAGATCGAAAAGCTGCTTCACATTCACGGTGGAATCCTGCGTGGTACCGACGGCCTCCTTCAACATGAAACTTTCTCCTTCTCGTTCTCCGGCCCCGCATCGCTTCCCGCACTTCCGGCCTGCTCGTCGAGGAATTCCAGAATAGCGCGGTGGGAAACTTCCGTCTGGTCGGTCAGGAAGAGATGGCTGGCTTGCGGAATCATCACGAGTCTTGCGCCGGGGATGCGTTCCGCGATTAATTTGCCGTTGCCCGGCGGCACCAGCCGGTCGGTCTCACCATGGATCACCAGCGTGGGCGCGGCGATCCCGGAAAGTCGGCTGTACGCCTCCCAGGCAAGTATTCCCTGCAGCTGTGCCGTATATGCTTCGGGCCGCGGAAACCATGGCCGCCGAATCGCAATATCCTCATCAATCCGTTCACGCGGAGTCGCCGAATCGTAGATAAACGGCACGGGTGCCTCGGCGGCCTGCTCAGGGTTCATTTTGTCACGCGTCATCAGCATCTGGGTAGCCTCTGGTTCGGCGCGCACCGCGGTCGGCCCGCCCGCTGCGGTACAGGCCAGGATCAGGGATCGCACTCGCTTTGGGTATTGCAGCGCGAATTCCTGCGCAATCATGCCACCCATCGACACACCGAACAGGTGGGCGCTCTCGATTCCGGCAGCGTCGAGAACCGCCGCGGCGTCGGACGCCATCAACGCGATCGGATAAGGACCGGATGGCACGTCGCTCCTTCCTACGCCACGATTATCGAACGCGATGGTCTGGTAGTACGCCGCCAAGACAGGTCGCGTGCGATGCCACATATAAGAGGGGTAACCCAGACCCATGATCAGCAAGACGGGAGCGCCGTGGCCTTGTTCGTCCCAATAGATCATGGCTCCCTGATTTTCAACGAATGGCATTGATTGCTCCGTAGCGTGAAACAACAGCTGCTTGCCGCGCAGGCTCCTAGCAAACGTCAGAACAAGACTCGGCCTACTCGATACTAGAAAGTTAGGCGAACACCGAGTTGGATCTGGCGCTTCGGGAGGGCCGATGTGAAAGACAGCGGCGTACTTGCCGTATCCGTCCCACCCCCCGCAAGAGCACTGCCTGGGCGAACCCCGTGCACGTTAAACGTCGTGAACCCTGGCGTGAGGCCCAACAGCGGGCTTACCTGGTTGTTTACACTGGCGAAGTTCGTCCGGTTTGCGATATTGAATCCTTCCGCTGTAAACAGCAACTTGGCGTTCTCGCCCAGTTTGTGCTGCCAGGTCAAGCGTGCGTCTAAGTCGTAATAATTGGGGCCAAGACCTGTGTCGCGCGGCGCGCCGATGGGACGTTCATTGGTGGTGTGATTGTCGCCATTGACCTCTCCTCCGGCGAGCAGATTGAAAGGATGTCCGCTGTGGTAAGAGAAAATCGGAGCCAGCTGGAAGCCTGACAAGACACTTTGTCTCCAGGGGCTGTCGATCACGCCGGCGATGACCACTTTGTGCCGCTCATCAAACTCGGAGAGACTGCGGTCTAAGTTGATGTTTGTCGGATCCTGCGGCCCGTAGTCGCTGTTGAAATCTGTCGATGTGTCAAAGGCTTTACTGTAGGTGTAATTCCCGAACAGGGTGAAATGATCGCTGAAGCGCTTTTTGATTTCCAAGATGCCGCCCTCGTAGAGGGCGTAGGCCTCGGAGCTGTACGCGTTATTCTGGACGACCAGCGGATTCACAAAGCACTGAACCGTGTCACAGGGCAAGCCGCCGGGCTCAGTGCCGCCTAGCGGGTCGGCCCCCGCCGCCGTCGTATTCCAGTTCCGATAGGAAACCTTCTGGCCATTGGCGAGGGTTAACGTGGTGAACGGCGCGGGCAGCAGATTGGTATCAATCGCGATCGGGATTCTCTGGGTGTGCGAATAGATACCGCTGATAGAAACTGAGAAACCAGGTCCGATCTCACGCTCGATTCCAAACGAAGCCTGTTGGGCGATCGGGGGACGATAGCCCGGTTGATTCACGAAAACCACTTGCAGCGGACCGACGGGACCGCTATTGGTAACATCAATGCCAAACTGCTTAACCGCAGCAGGCGTTATGCAGGCAGCATTCCCCGGAGCCGCGGTGGTGCACTGGATCAATCCCTGCGCAAACAGTGTCTGGAAAACCGTCGGCGCGCCCGCCAGACCGAGAGCTGGAACTCCGGCGATCGGATCGACATAAATAGAAATTTCCCGGTTGCAAGGGCTGGAGCCGCTGCCGGGGATGATCGGTACCCCGAACTGGGAGAAACCGCAGATCGCGCTCAGGTTCCCAACCTGGCCGCCTCCTCTGCCATTTTCGACCGCAGATTTATTCTGGTTCACCACCCCCAGGCTCAAGTCCACGTCGGGAATCTGAGCATCAACCGGTCCGTAGAAGATTCCGTACCCTCCGCGGACCACTGTCTTGTGATCCTTGAAGGGGTCCCAGGCGAAGGAAATCCGAGGCGCAAAATCTTTCTTATACGTAGTTAATGGCAAAAATTGCGTGTCGAGTTCGTAGCGGAGGCCGTAGTTGAGCGTGAAATTTGGCCTTATTGTCCAGGAGTCTTGTGCGTACACCGAAGTCAGCGGGCGGGTGTAGTAGGGATAGGTCGGATCGCCATAACCCTGCTGGAAAACCTGAGGCAGCCCGAACGATGTCGATTGCAACGAACTGATGGACGCGCCTGTCGGTATGGTTCCTCCGGCGCAGGGATTCGTCGGCGAGGTGGGAGCGAAGCATGGGCTGATCAAAAACCCGGGAAGGGAACCGAACACAAAGCGGCCCGGGAAAAATGTGTGCGACTCGGAGTGATTACCGCGGAGCAGTTCCGAACCACCAAATTTGAAAGTGTGATGGCCGCGGATGATGGTGAGATTGTCGGCGAACTCGTAGCGGCGGAGGATTGATTTGTTGGGAAGAAAAATATTGGTCCCCAGATTGTTAATGAAACCGGGGATCTGCAGTCCCGCTTCGCCGGGCTCGTTGGGAATCACGTTAAAGCTGTAGTAATTCCACTGCACGCGGGCTTCGTTCGTTATGGCCGGAGTGAACTGGTGATACCAGGCGCCCTGGAGGGTGTTGTCATAGGTATGAATCGAACTGCCCGCCGAAAAGGCGGTCAGAGATTGCACGTCGGGAGACTGCTCCAAGTCATGTCCATATCTGTAGGTGATAGAAAGCTGATTGGCATTGTCGAAGTGGTGATCCAGGCGGCCGGACGCCAGGTATTCGTGTGTGTTGTAGGCAAACACTCCCCCCTCGGTCTCGAACTGGTTTACCAGAAAGCCGTTAATCGCGGCCTGGCCTGGGGTCACAAACGGGTTCGCACCCTTGTGCGACGGGACGTTGGTGCGGAACAGCGCCAGGCAAGCCGCGTGCCCGGACGCCGGATGGGTTGGGCACGCCGCC
>CAZILJ010000436.1:0-1568 GCA_964539915.1 uncultured Acidobacteriaceae bacterium
CTACGCGACCGTTGGACCAGGGTTGGCGCGCGGCCCAAGCCGCGACCTCTCCCATATCGGCTACCTCATCGGGAGACCATTCGATCATCCGATCTCCGCCGGACGCTCCACTACCCCGCGCGTCCACCGCCAGCACCACAAAGCGCCGTTCATTGAAATACACGGCCTGCTGGTCCTCGATCTCGGCCGGAACACTAGCTTGATGCAAAGCGATCAACATCCTTAGCGTCCATCCGATCTGCGAACTGCGCCAATAACGCGTGGTTCGCATCAGTACCGGAAGCCGTTCGCCGCTTTTCAAGTTCGACGGGAGATCGATCGTGACTGCGATTTCGACTCCGTCACGCATCTTCACATACTGCGACGTGGACCGCCGAAAGCCGGCGGTTGTCATTTCCTCGCTTGGCAGCTTTGTTCGTGCGGTCACAATCACCACGGCCAGCGACGCAGCAAGTCCGAGGCCCAGGACTCCGAGCCCGATGCTTCTTACTAGCCGCCTCATTCCCCTCCTCATCCCAGAACTCCTTTCGGGGATTTCGCTTCTTGGGCGGAAACGGTCCATCATCCGGGCGATGGCGGGAAACAGATTACGCGTCGCCGGCGCCCGCTGGGGATACTAGCCGAGAACAGGCGGGTTGTAGTCCGGCGAGTCCGCAGCCGATGCGATTTTTGCGGTGAGTGGAGTGTTTCAAACGACGAGCGGAGACACGATGGCCAGGTCGGTGGGCTAAAATACGCTCGTGTGGAAGCGGGATGAGTTCGGTTCGCCCTCGTACTGGCCGTTGCAGGCCTTGGGGTGGACGGGCTTCTACCTGCTCATTTTGCTCACGGTCGTTCTCCCGTCCCACAGTAAGCGCGAATTGTGGAACCAGACCGTTTGCTGGACCTCTGCGTTTGGTGCGAGTTTCCTCTTGCGCCCCGTATGCCGTTCACTGTTGCGGATCTTGCGTTCCTGGCTTGCTCTGGAGTTGCGCGCCTTTGGGTTGTCAGTTCTGGTGGGAGCCGTGTGCACCTTCGTCACGGAAACGGTGAAATCAAAAGAGGCCGGCATCGACTGGGCCGATTCTCTCCAGGATTGGCTGCAGTTCGTCGTAATCCTGTTTCTTTGGTGCACACTCTACTTCGGCATCAAACAGTGGCAGCAATCGATGCGCGAGCGGGAACGGTTAGTGCGGGCTGAATCCGCGGCGCGGGAAGCTCGCCTGAGCGCCTTGCGCTACCAGTTGAATCCACATTTCCTGTTCAACTCTCTGAACGCCGCGTCCACTCTGGTCTTGCAGGGAAAGGCAACAGCCGCGACTCGCATGCTCACCCAGATCGGAGAACTTCTCAGGACCACCCTCGATGCGGACGCAGCGATCGAGATCCCGCTCGCGCAGGAGTTGGCGTTCGTGGAGCGATACTTGGCCATTGAGCAGACCCGCCTTGGCGATAGGCTTCACATCACCACCGCAATCTCGCCAGACACGCTCGACGCTGTTGTGCCGAGTATGTTGCTTCAACCGTTGGTCGAGAACGCGGTTCGACATGGCGTGGCTCCCCTGATGGAAGGCGGCCACATAGCGATC
>CAZILJ010000437.1:0-11675 GCA_964539915.1 uncultured Acidobacteriaceae bacterium
GGCCGAAGAAGTCTGTCACTTCGTCAGCGGACGCACCGTCCGTCACGTCTCGATCGCTTACGACAAGCCCGTGGAGCAGATGTTTATCGACTACATCCGCAGCCGCGACCACGATCGTTGATTGTTGCGACGCGGGCGCCACCCGCTTGCGGCCGCGCATAATCTGGGCTCCTGGGCTCACAGGATCAAGATGAACTCAAACCACCCGTGATAAACTGTCGCACCGTGGATCAACCTCCGACTCCTCCGTCCTGTTCTGATTGCGCCACGAAGACGCAACCCGCCGGAGGCGCCCCGCCGACACAATCCGCGTCGCGCATGTGGCGCTCAAGCAACGGCAACCTGCGCATCGATACGCCCCACACCAGCATCATCTCCATGCCCTCCGCGCAACAAACCATCATGCTCGATCACTTGAAGAAAGAGGCCATTGTCGTCCCCACGCCGCCCGCCGCTGCCGCTTCCTCAGCGGAAGGTCCAAAGATGCCCGCCGGTATCGTGCCGCCTGCGCCACCCCGCGTGCAGGACTTGGGAAAGAGCATGATCGAAGGACACGAAGTCGAGGGCAAGCGCTACACTCTTCCGCCGCCGCCGATGCCTCCGGCGCCGCAACCGCCGAAACTGCCGCAGATGCCGGGTATGCCAAAGCTCCCGCAGTCGGGCACGCCAGCCAAGCCGCCGCAGCCTCCGAAATTTGCTCAACCCACTGTCACTGAACTTTGGACCAGTGTGAAACTCAAGACGCCAGTGCTGACAAAAGTCTCAACTTCCGCGGGGGAGCAAACCACGTATTGCAAGCCCACCTCGACGGACGAACCTCATCCCTCGCTCTTCGAGATACCGCCGGGATACAAACTGAAGAAGCCATAAGCACGGGTAGGGCTCTCCCGCGACAGTGTCTACCTGCGTTTGAAAAGCTGCGCCTGACACAGCATCAGCAGAACCGTCTGCGCCAGCCGTTCCACCACTTCAAGATCGCCGTCGTCAAACGCAAAAGACTGCGGAGAGAAGACCTCTAACAATCCCACCACATCACGCTCATATCGGATCGGCGCCGCCACGATCGAGCGGATCCCGAGCCGCCGGCAGGTTTCCGGCTCTACTCGCGGATCGATCTCCGTGTCATCACAGCGCAGCGCCCTTCCACCACGAATGCACTCCCCGGAGAATCCCGATTGCGCATCCACACGCGTTCCGAGCGGCGGGCCGCCGTTTCCCACGCTCGCCCGGCACATCATCGGACCGCGGTCGATCAGCGCGATGGCGGCGCCAGCGCCGCGTAACAGAGTTCGCGCGCGTTCGCTGATCACTCGCAGCGCACTATTCAGGTCTGGACCTAGCGTGTTGAACTCGTACTGGATCGTGGTAGAAACCGGTGTCGGACCCGACATCTCTTCCGTGCCAGCTGGCGTTTCCCAACCCAAACCTTCCGCTTCCAAGCTGACGGATCGCGGCTTACTCCCTCCGTTGCCTGGGGACTTACCCGCACTCGGCCCCGGCACGCGATCGAAGGTAAGCTTCGGCGCCTTGCGACTTGGTGCCCTTTCGTTAAGCACCAGCCACTCGTCTAGTCTCTGCCGCGCCTCCACCGGAAGTTCCGAGAATCGCACCCCGGCGCGCCCCAACGCATCGGCCCACGCGATATAGCCCGTCGTCTCCAGATGCGTATCGGAATCCGGCAAATCGAGCCGCAACTGCACGCGCCGCTCCGCCTCCAGCGGCACGATGGTTTGCATCGATACGCCCTGCTCGCTCAGGTCCAGAATCATACCCCCGGTAACGCCATCAAAACTCGCAAAGACTGGTCCATGAACTTTATGTCGTACGCAGCTGCGTCTTTCGGTAAGCATGTTCCACTTCCCCGGACTTGACTCGCGCACTCCGACCAGATTATCCGTCGACACAGCGATCCCGAAGGGCCGGGTTCCGCGTGTGGCCTCTGCACGATTGAGTTGTCCCGATGATCAGAGCAAAGCCGCATAAAGGGAAGTGCATGACGGGGTACTCCGACCCGGGCAATGGTCAAGAAAAAATACCGCACTGCACGAAACTTCCCCAGGCAAAACCTTTCTTGCCTACCATCCACCTCTCCCACTGGAATGGCCCGCCTCCGGTGTTTAAGGCGGAACCGGTGACTCCCCGGTGGTGAATGCGTCTACAACGCGCGCATAGCGATTTGACTGCGCGATGGGCGAACCATGCCGCACCACCGCCACTTTGCGCGGGGGGGACTTCACATTTTTGGGATCGAACGGCGTTACCAGGCTTTAAACCCTGACAGAGAGTTTGTCGGCCGCCAGCTTTCTGAGTCGCTCGGTGTGTTCGTGAAGCGCTGCCCTGAGTTCCAGAATGATGGAGTCTAATTCCGAGGGCTCGGCACTCACCGCCCTCGCACACAATTCCTGGACTCGATCTTCGAAAGGTGGAGAGCGCACGCAGTAATGTATCACGCTAGTACGGTAGCGTACATATCAAGGTAGGCTGCGATCGCGCGTGCCTCTACGGCATTTACCCGAATGCCACGGTCCCGCCGCACAAGGTAATCTTCCCTACACTTCCCAACAGGTGAGCATCTAACGATATATGTCCGGTCGTAACGTCAAGGAGTTGCGTGAGGAGCTACACCGCCTCATGATCGAACAAATTGAGAGCCTAAAGAAACAGACCTTCGAGGGCGGAGATGAAGCGTTATTTCGCCAACACGAAGAGCGTCTCAAACGTATTCGCGAAGTCTCCGCCGATTTTATCGCCGCGATGAAAAGAAGTCTTCCGCAGTAGGAAAGGAGGCCCTGTGAAAGAAAAGCCAAATGTGACCCTGCGGGGAAAGGTCAAGAAAATCATCGCGCCTCCGGTTCCGAACGAACCGGAGAAGGCCGAAATCAATGTTGAAGGTGCCGACCCTCTCTATGAAGAAATCCGCATTAAGAACTCACTGAGAGACAAAAATGGCGACGAGGTGAGGCTCAAGAAAGGTGCCGATGTTGAGGTCACCGTGGAAGCGCACGCGCAGGCGACCGTACCCAAAAGTAAGACGGAAAAGTGATCTGAATGCGGATATCGTCGACGGTCTAATGTCGAGAAGCGAGATCACCGCATTCACCGACTCCCGTGATCGTGCACTCGACGATCAAGCGCGGGTACCGAACCTTGCCGGACTTGCCTAAACCGGCACCTCAGGCGCACTGCTTGAAGGATCTCACTGAGCCAGGAACAACCGACGGCAGAGTAGCTGTCTGCTCGCCTTTGCGGACGAGGACGATCGCCCCGAGAATGACCGCCGACGCCAATACGACCCGCGGGGTCAGAGGTTCGGAAGCGAGGAGCCATCCCAGAAACACAGCCACCACGGGATTCGCGTAGGTGTGCGTCGCCACCAGTGCGGGAGAACACTGCTGCAGCAACCATGTGTATGCAGTGAACGCGACCACTGATCCAAAGACAATCAGATACGCCAAGCCCAGCAGTGACTTCAAAGAAATGCTGGCCCAGTGTGTGGCATGAAACTCACCGGTCAGTCCTGCGGCTGCGAGCAGCATCGCCGCGCCGCAAATCGTCGGCAGGGCCGTGCGCCCCACCGCGTCAGAAGGAAGCTTTAGCTTGGGAGAAATCACTACACCGGCCGACCACGCGAACGATCCCACGAGCACCGCCAACAGCGCCAGCAAACTCGAGCCTTTCACGGTTAACTCTGCGCCGGTTAGAGTCGCCACGCCGATGACGCCCAGCCCGAGGCCCACCGCGCTGAGGCGGCTGATTTTCTGCTGTCCCATCGACCACGCGAGAATCAGAATGAACATCGGTTCGGTCGCAATCAGCAGCGCCGCCAGCCCCGATCCCACATATTGTTCGGCCCAGTGCAGCGACCCGTGCCCCACAAGAAAGAACAAGCCTCCGACGATGAGTCCAGAGATCCAATGGGCTCGCCTGGGACGAAACCCGCGCGCGTAGGCCCAAGCCAGAAGAATTGCTCCGGCAACAGAGTGCCTGATCCCTGCGGTCACCAGGGGAGGAATGGTCGCGACTGCAACACGGATCGCCAGGTATGTGGAACCCCAGATGATGTAGGTCGCCGCGAACGCGAGGGCAAGCTGGATTGTGTAGATGCGGCTGCGGCCGGTCGCGGATTTGCGTGGACTGGATACGAGCACAGGTCTGCCTCCGATGTTTATCATCTTGCCGCTGCGAAGCAGTGCCATAATTTGCGCCGCTTGATGGTCCATGGTCACCTAACCTCTAAATTGCATTTCAGCAGTTAGGTCTAGCGTAAGCTTAAGAATCTAACTTGTCAAGATTGTTTTAACGGTTAGAATAGAAAAGGAAGGAAAAGTTTCTGCCGCAAACCAAAGAACCCGCAAAAATTCCACGGCGACGTCCGCCCCGCTTCGATCTGATCGCGGGCAATGTGAGCTTGGACTTCGTGAACACTCTTGACGACCGCTACACCAAGCCCAAGGAGTTGCTGGAGACTTATATGGATCTCGCGCGCTTCGGAGAGGATACAGGGGTACTCGAACCTGCGCAGGTGGATCGCCTTTACGAACGCAGTTATGCCGACCCAGAGCGCGCGCAACGGGCGCTGCTGCTGGGCAGAGAGTTACGCGAAGCAATTCACGATGTTTTTCGAGCAATCATCACCAAGCGTCCTGTGCCGCCCGGTGCGCTCGCACAGCTCAACGGTTATGCGCAAACTGCGGCAGGTCACATGCAGTTGGTCGAAGTGAAGAACGGCTTCGAGTGGAGGTTCGACGATCGGCAGGACTTCGATAGCGTGCTCTGGCCAATTGCACGCTCGGCGGCCGATCTACTGGCTTCGCATCATCTGGCATTCGTTCGGGCTTGCTCCTCGAAAGCATGCGAGTGGTTTTTTCTGGATACAAGCAAGAATCACCACCGGCGCTGGTGCGACATGACGCGCTGCGGGAACCGCGCCAAGGTTCAGCGGTTTTATGCGCGGCAGAAGAGACAGCGTTAACCACCGGGGGCACAGGGGGCAACAGAAGGACTCTTCGAGTTACTGCCCCTTGTCCGGCTTTATTCTTTTCTTGAATTAAACCATTACAATCGGCACTCACCATCTTGCCGGGAGGTTCGCGTGATCTTTCGTCTGCTTGCAATCTTGTTGTTGGGCGGCGCATCCGTGGGGCAGAACGTAGTGCACTACACCACGACCAACGCCAATGTGAAATATCTTTTCGCCACGGCTGAACCGGTCTTGCATTTAAAGTCCGGAGACATTCTGGACACGAATACGCTGGACTGCTTCGGCAACGGGCTGAAGAAGCCGGGCGATACGCTGAGCATGGCCAAGGGAGACAATCCGCTGGCGGGCCCGTTCTATGTGGAGGGCGCGGAACCGGGGGACACGCTGGCGGTGAAGATTCTCGAATTGCAGGTGGATGGAGATACGGGCGTGGGCGCGTTCTCGCCTGGCTTCGGGTCGATCAATTCGTCGCACTATACGCCCATGCTGGAGGTATCGCCCCTGCCGGAACGTGTGTGGTTTTATCACATCGATCACGCCGCCAACGCGGCCACCTTCCAAGCCATGGATTCGGATTTCTCGGTGAAAATTCCGATGCATCCGTTTTTTGGATGTATCGGCGTGGCGCCCGCGAACGGCGAGGCGCGCAGTTCGATTGTGCCGGCGGAGTTTGGCGGCAACATGGATTCGCCGGAAGCGAGCGCAGGGAACACGGTGTATTTTCCGGTGAACGTGAAGGGCGGATTGCTCTACATCGGCGACGGTCATGCAGCCATGGGAGACGGCGAGGCGGCGGGATCGGCGATTGAAGTTCCGCTGAAGGCTCGGGTGCAGTTGAGCCTCATCAAAGGCCGGACGATCGAGTGGCCGCAGTTTGAAAACGACGATGCCATCATGACCGTGGGCGCGTACCGGCCGTTGGAAGACGCGGCGCGCATTGCATTGACAGAACTGGTGCACTGGATTCACAAGGACTACGGGCTGTCGGAGTTGGATGCGTATGAGTTGTTGTCGAAGGTAGCGAAGATTCATCTGAACGAGATGGTCGATCCGAATTATGTGGTGGTGGCGTCGATTGAGAAGAAGTATCTGCCCGCGAAGAAGAAGCAGTGATGTCCAGCGTCACTGTGAGTGCTTGATCACGATTTTCCCCAAGCCCGAGCCTTGCTGATAGTTGACGAGCGACAGGTCGTCAAAATATAACTCGACTCGGTTGCGGCTGACCGCTTCTGGGTGGCTGAGAATCAACGGGGTTCCTGGACAGATTCCACGGTTAACAATTTTGGTGTCGCTGCTCCAATTCGAAAAGTAGAACTCGACAGTCTTAATCGGGCTTATGCCAATTTCAGCGGGGCTCGAATCGCTGTTCTGAATTGAGCCGCGCGCCCGTTCGCCCGGGCGAGGCGGAGTTTGATCATCGGTAATTGGGCAGGTGCTCGCCGCCATGTCAGTACTGATCAGCAGGAACCTCGGATGTCGCAGGGGGACGCGGCAATCGATCTTTTGCCAGTAGGCTGAGGTGGTCGAGCAAAACCCAAGTTCAGGCAGAAAGAACTCTCTACGAGGGACCACAAACAGTCACCACCTTGTGGGCCAACGACATCGGCCTGAACGCAGTATTCCGCGTTTTTAAAAAAGAAGGAGTAGCCGAATTGCAATTCGGCTACTCCTTAATTGTTTAATTCCTGCTCGTTTTGCCGGGCGTTTAGCCTTTCACGATCTTCTTCTGTGCCGGATCCCAAACGGCGACCGTCTTATTGAAGTAAGAAAAGTTCGCCAAGTGGCATCCGATGGCCGCGTTGTTGCCGAAGATTTCGTTTTCGACGACGGGTTTGCGTGTGCGCACCGCGTTGTAGAAATTGGCTTGGTGATCGACCGTGTCGCTGTATCCGGGCGGGTTGGCGTAGGACTCGCCCTCTTCGTCAACACTCTGCTTCAGCGCCTCCGGTTCTGGATGCTCCTCGTGCCACTTCTGCAGATACTGATCACGCAGCGCTTTTGGCCAGCCGAAGATTGAATAGCTTTCGGGCTCGGGGCGCGTATCTTCGGGTTTGTAGGTGAGGGTCGAGTCCTTGATGATCATCGTGCCCTTGGTGCCGTAGAAGCCGATGAACTCTCCGCCGTTGTTGTTCAGGTTGCAGCGGAGGGTGACGCGGAAGTTGGGGTAGTCGTAGAGAGTTTCGATCAGGTCGGGGAACTCGCGCCCATCCTTGAAGTGGAAGATGCCTCCGCTGGATTGTGCGCGCTGCGCCGGTGCGGTGATGCCCGTAATGAACTGGATTCCGGAAAGCAGGTGAACGAAGAGGTCGCCACCCAGGCCTTCGCCGTAATCGGTGAAGCAGCGCCAGCGGAAGAAGCGGACGGGATCAAAGGCGTGCTTGGGCGCGTTGCCCAGGAACGTGTTCCAGTCGATGGTCTTTTCGCTGGCGTCGGGCGGAATGGGATAAACCCAGGCGCCGCTCGGAGAATTGCGGTCCCAGTAAGCGTTGATGGAAAAAACTTCGCCGAGCTTGCCGGAATCGTAAATCTCTTTCGCTTTGGCATACAGGACCGAACTCACTCGCTGGCTGCCGACGGCGACCATGCGGTTATGCTTGTGTGCCGCTTCCATCATGGCCAATCCATCTTCGACGCTGTGCGACATGGGCTTCTCGCAGTACACATCCTTGCCCGCGGCGCAGGCATCTTCGAAGATGTGGCGATGCTGGTGGTCCATGGTGGCGATGAGGACCGAGTCAACATCTTTGCGATCGAGGATGGAGCGATAGTCGCGCGTTGCCGGGACGCTGGGATTTTTCACTGCTTCCTGCGCAGCCATGTGGCGGCTGTCGTATAGGTCGCAAACGGCGACGCACTGGATGCCGGGAACGTTGAGAGAAGCTTCAAGGTGTTCGCATCCGCGAATGCCGGTGCCGATGGAGGCGAAACGCACAGTATCGCTCGGAGCGACGGGACGGGCTGTCGCGGAAAGCAGATGGGGCTGCAGAACATTTTTGGCGACTGTAGTGGCGGCGATGGCGCCTGTGCCGATGTGGATGAATTGACGACGAGTCAGGGGATTTTTAACCATGAGATTCTCCACTTTCGAATTTCACTGCATCCGTGACAGCGCGCGCGCCGCCGCGGAGTGCTTACGGGGAGGAATTATCCCACAGGATGGGGTGTAGAGGTAAATCGATTTTCTTGAGGGGATTTTAAGGGTGACGCAGGCGGGAGGGCTTGAGGATTCCGCTGGCGAGACGCCCGCGCTAAGGGAATAGCCTAACGCCAATGGCAATCGGCACCGCCGTTGGGGGGGAATTGATTTTGCGATTGGAGAAGCCGGAGCAAAAAAGGCGGGAAAAATTGAAAGGGCCGTGACATTGGTTATGCTCTAGCTGCCAGCTCCTGCGAGGGAGCCAACCGCGTGGAGGCATGTACCGTCACGACCCCTTGATGCGACCACTGCTTTCGCAGTTCCAAACCCCAACTGCTCCTCGCAGAGCCGTCGGTTTTTTCAGGTCTGGTCGCCTGGCGGGTCGCCCCGCCCTGCTGATCACTCAGCCTACTTTGGACTGGCTCATTTTATTGTGCCAACCCTTTCGACCGTCGACGGGAGCAACCTTAACAGAGCGTTCATAAAAGTCAACGCAAACTTTTGGTGCAACGCCTATCCGCAACGCTGTGAAAAACTAGAAGCGCAAATTGCTGTAAGGGGGAACCTTACCTTGAGCTACTATCAATTCACCCGGCTTTTGCACATAAAATTGCACAAGCGCGTACCCATCGGAAAACGATGAAGGGGAATCAAATAATCGTCTTGACTCACCAAGAGGATGAGCGCATCGTGCAAACAGAAGAAAAAATCGCCGTGATGCCTGAACTCGTAGCCTACGTGGATGGCGGTTGCCTGGGGAATCCAGGACCTTCAGGCATTGGAGTGGTAATCAGCGGTTGCGTCGATGGCCCGGTGCGCATCGCGAAGTGGATCGGTCATCAAGACAACAACGTTGCCGAGTACGCCGCTCTCATGGAAGCTCTGCAGTACGCGCTGTCTCTGAAGGCCCAGACCCTTCACGTATACTCGGACTCGGAAGTAGTCGTAAGGCAGATGACCGGCCAATACATCTGCCGCAGCCCGCGCCTTTACTCACTGCACTGGACCTGCCGCAAACTGGCGCGAGCCCTGAAATTCTCCATTTCCCACGTGCCGCGGGAAAACAATGCCGAGGCGAACGGGCTGGCGCAGTCGGCGCTGCGGCGTCGAAAGAGATAAGACCTTTCGTTTAGCACTCTTAGCATGATATAGATCCCGTCTTGGCAACACTCTGCCTGCGTGTTCCGCACTTCTGGCTTAGTACCTCCGCGCGCAGAATTTCTTGACACCTCACGCGCTGCGAGCGAGACTTCAAGTACTGATCCTTACAACTTTAGGTGGTTTCAAGGCGAGACCGATTCGTCTCGTCTGCCTAACTTCACGGATTGAGTGCGCAGCATGGAACCTCCCTCCACTCTCGATCAAAGGCCGGCGGCCACGGGCATAGAGCCACTGGAGGCAGCGTCCGATTTGAAGAATCCTTCCATCAACCCCCGCCCCGGTGTGCCTTTTCCCGGAGAAGACAGAGGGCATTCGCTGGCCGAAATGGCGCGCTGCGACCTTGACGCCGCACTACAGTTGCTCACCGACCGCGCCCAATACATTACGGGCGCCAGCGGAGCGGCGATTGCGCTGCGTCGCGATGGCAAGAACGACATGCTCTGCCGTGCCACTACGGGATCCAATGCCCCGGAGTTGGGTGCGCTGTTTTCCACCGAATTCGGACTCTCGGGCGAGAGCGTGCGCACGCGCCAGCCGTTGCGGTGTGACGATGCCGAGCGCGACGTTCGGGTGAATCGCGATGTATGCCGTCAGTTGGGAATAGCCTCGGTTGTCGTGATGCCAGTGGTGAATGACGACGAAGTGTTAGGCGTCTTCGAACTGTTTTCTGAGAGGGTGAATGCCTTCGGCGAGCGAGACCTATCGGCAGTACGGCGGCTGAGCGAAATGGTGGAAACCGCCGTTCGCCTGGCCCAGGCCGCACTGAATCTGCCAGAGCAGTTGAGGAAGAACGAGATTTCTGCGCCGGAAGTTGAGAATGAAGTTGAGAATCTTGACGCGCCGCAGGATCAGGTCATGACCGCAGAAGTTCTGGAAGACATCGTCTTGGAGGAGACCCAGGGAGAAGAGGTCATTCTCGAAGAGGCTTCCGGTCCCACACTTCCTGCTGCCATGGAGTCCGGCGTCCAATCTTCAGATGCCAACATTCTGGCCGAAGAAACGGTAAGCCAATCGCCGGAAACGGGAATGTGGAAGCCGGTGGCCGCAGACGCGGTGGCGGCGGAGCTGCACCAAGCGCAAACCGAAAAGATCGAAGTCGCGCAGAAAGAAGCGAAAGAGGCTCGTGGCTCCAGTCTTCCGGCTGCCGAGGAAAGCATCGTTCAGCCGGCAGCGGTCCGTATTCAATCTCCAGTAGTCAGTGTCCCGATGCAACCGAGCGTACGCCAGACACCGGAAGCCGAAACCCGAAAGCTGGACGCCGAGACTGTGGCGGGCCTAAACCAGGCACAGGAGGACTTGTTAGGAAAGATTGAAGCTGCGCAGAAGGGAACGAAGGAAGGAAAAGAGGTTGCCGGGTCCCAACTTCTAGCTGCCAAGGAAGGCAGCTGCCAGCCCACAGCTGTTCGTATCCAGCCTTCAGAGGCCAGCGATCGCGCGCAAGACAGCGTAAGCCAAGCGCCGGAAGCCGAAAACCCAACCGCCGAATCTGGAGGGATATCCCAGCCACCCACCTCGGCGCGGGAAGAGGTTGAGCCGGCAGCTCCCACTCAACCCGCGACGCCGAAGAAGCAGTTGTTCTGGTCGGCTGCGCTGAATCCTGCCGCCGATGCCTCGCCAGAAGAGGCCGACCGGAGTCACGTCCCTCCGGTGTTACGAGGCTTGCACAAATGCGGGTCCTGTGGTTTCCCGGTTTCGTCCGGCCGGGTGCTTTGCGTGGAATGTGAGGAGAAAAAGTGGCGCGGGCAGCTGAGAGTGCCCCAGTCCGCTGGGCCGACTCGGCCGGCTGCGACGACTGCTCCTGTAACCGTTCCCGCGGCTGAAAATTCAAGGTTAGTCGCCCCCGGGGAAGGCTCGACGATCACGAAGAAACCTGCACCGATACCGGCTTCTGTGTCTGAGTCGTTGCGCCAACTCCAGGCCGGCATCTCGCCAAGCGCTCCGGTCGCTTCGGGTGCTGTTCCCAAGCTGGAGGCGCGAGCGGTTGCAGCTGCGGCCCAATCCGCTGCGGTCCCCGTTCCCGCTGCGTCCACGCAAAGCTCATCCGCCGCGCCTCCGGCTTTGTCGACGAGCAGCCCGGTAACTGCATCGCCGATCCAATCGAAAGTAAAAACCCCTTTGCTTCCAAAGACTTCCGTGCCAGTGTCGCAGCCCTTGGAGTCCTCAACCGATTTCGTCCTGAGCGCCGGACTGGAGCCCTCCCAGTCGTGGCTGTCGGCAAATAGGTACGTGATTGGCGTACTTTTGGTGGTCGGGGTGGTGGTTGGGGCATTCTTTCTTCTTCGCTAGCAGAGCCGTTCTGCGTCAGGTTCTGCCCCAGCGCAACCCCCCACGGCAGCCCCCGGCAACCCCCCTGAAACCCTTGCCCACAGGCGCAGGGCTGGTAAAGTGCGAAGAAGC
>CAZILJ010000438.1:0-2833 GCA_964539915.1 uncultured Acidobacteriaceae bacterium
ACAGCCGCGGCGATTCCGGCGGAAAGATCGCCATCACCGATCAAGCGGATACGGGCGCCGGCCGCTCGAATTTCCGCAATAAGCTTCTCGTGCCGCGGTCGATCGAGCACAATCACCACCAGGTCTTCCACGTCGCGATCCAGTCGCCTCGCGATGTTCTTCAGGTTGTCGGCGACGGGCGCATCCAGTTCGACTGCGTCCTTGCACGATGGGCCGACAACTATCTTTTCCATGTAGCAGTCCGGGGCATTCAGCAGACCTCCGCGCTCGGCGGCGGCCAGTACCGTGATGGCTCCTGGCGCGCCTGTGGCGCACAGGTTCGTGCCTTCGAGCGGATCGACGGCGATGTCGACTTCGGGAACTTCCATGCCATCGGGAAACTCGGCGCCCACTTTTTCGCCGATGTATAGCATGGGCGCCTCGTCGCGCTCTCCTTCGCCGATCACGATGGTGCCGCGCATGGGAATCGAGTCCATGGTTCTCCGCATGGCCTCGGTCGCCACCTGGTCGCTGAGCTTGCGCTCGCCCTGTCCCATGGTACGGGCCGAGGCAATCGCGGCCACCTCCACCACCCGCAGAAATCGCGACGCCAGGTCGCTCTCTATGTTTTCCCCATAAGTGCGGGCCTTGCCTTCTGGACGAATCTGCGTACCCATTCTGATCTCTCCCGGCGCCTTAGGATGCGGCAGTGGTGCGCCGGGTTGAGACTATACCGCAATCCCGGCCCGGATTGATAGACGCTCGACAATCGACCCTCAACCAGTCGGAACTGCGGCAGCCTGGCATTTTTGCTGGAGAGATACGCCGGAAGCCAGAAAAGCTTGGATGGACGGGTGAAACGAATTCTCGCCCTCTTCCACTATGGGTCAGTGGCTCTTGGAGGTTTCTATGGCGGCTGTAGCTGACCGCGTGCTGTCGATCTCGAGGCCGGCGACGATCTCCTCAGACGTTGTATGGATCCCACTCGTCGGCGGTCTTTGGGTTGCCACAAATGTCATCCTGGTTGGGACGGGGATCTGTATCAACTGGCCAGTCACCTGTGCTTTTCTGGCTGGATTGATCAATGGGACGTTGCTGTCGGTGATCGCGGTAGCGACTGCGAGCGAGCGTTTTCAGGCGGGGACCACCGGACTGCTGGGAGGACTCAGCCTGAGTGCTCTGCGCAGCGACGGCAGCATGGTGTGGAAAGCCATGCAGGGCTTGCATGGCTTTGTTGACAATGCTTTTCGCGCCATGGGAATTGAGGTCAACGAGAACTTACATCATGCCATCGAGCAGGAAGCGCTCTACATTATCTGGACAGTGGTGTTTGTAGTGATGGCATCGTTGATCGCGGAGTGGGTGCGATCATCCCAAGCCCGAGGCTGACAGCGAAAGGTCGGCCTCAGAGCTCATCGGTTCGATCCGAATATTTGATCCTCAGCCCGGGTGGCCGCGTGGTATTCTCCGAGACCTGCTGCGAATGAACACCGTGTCTGACCCTCGTCGGCTCACATTCCTCTGCATTACCACGTATGAGAAGGGCCAGGAGTTCATGCGTGAGTGCAAGCGCCAAAGTTGCCGCGTGATTCTGGTGACGGCGGAGAAGCTGCGGGATGCCGACTGGCCCCGGGAGAGTCTCGACGACACCTTCTACCTTCCGGCTCAAATTGCCCTTGCCGATATTGTGCAGGCCGTCACCCATCTGGCACGCACACACAAACTGGATCGGATCGTTGCGCTCGACGAATACGACATGGAGACTGCTGCCACGCTGCGCGAACATCTGCGCATTCCAGGCATGGGACTCACGACCATGCGCTATTTCCGCGACAAGCTGGCGATGCGCATGCGAGCCCTCGATCGCCATATCCGTGTGCCTGATTTTGTGCCCATCGTTCATCACGAGGACATCCGCCATTACATGGGACACGTGCCCGGTCCCTGGGTGCTTAAGCCTCGCCAAGAAGCGTCGGCGATCGGAATCAAGAAGATCGATAAGGCGGAAGACCTGTGGACGGTGCTCGAACAGCTGGGCAACAGGCAGTCTTCATATTTGCTGGAGAAGTTTCTTCCCGGCGACGTCTATCACGTGGACTCGGTCGTGTCAGAGAACGAAGTCGTGTTTGCCAACGCCAGCCAGTACGGCAAACCGCCCATGAACGTGGCTCAGGGCGGGGGAATCTTTACCACCTTTACCGTGCCCCGGGAAAGCCAGGAGGACTCTGGGCTGAGGGCGATCAACCGTGAACTGATTGCGTCGTTGGGGCTATTGCGCGGAGTCGCACATGCCGAGTTCATCCGGGCACACGCCGACGGGCAGTTTTATTTTCTTGAATGCGCGGCGCGCGTGGGTGGCGCTTACATCAACGAGATGGTCGAGGCCGCGACCGGTATCAATCTCTGGCGGGAGTGGGCTCGTATCGAAATCGCCGGGGGCGATGGAAGCTACAAGTTACCGCCGGTGAGGGAAGATTATGCCGGCGTGATTGTTTCCCTCGCGCGGCAGGAAGATCCGGACACGTCCGCCTACAACGATCCCGAGGTGCACCTTCGGATCAAGCGGCATCACCACGCCGGGCTCGTACTGCGATCGTCGGATCCGCAGCGGATCCCGAAATTACTCGACGATTACGCGCGCCGATTCGCGCACGAGTTCCTCGCGGTTGAGCCCCCACCCGACAAGCCGACTGCTTAACCTTAACCTGTGGGGCGCGGGCGCCCCCGCCCGCCACGGATGCTCCCGATGAACCGCTACGCGGTCGATAGCCTACCCGGAGCGAAGCCGAAGGGGCAGCCGCGCCACACTCATCCTCTGCTCCATTTTGCCTATGAACACGACCACCGAGCATCC
>CAZILJ010000439.1:0-9515 GCA_964539915.1 uncultured Acidobacteriaceae bacterium
TGTTACAGTGATAGGAAATTACCCGCAGGAGGACATTTTGGCAGACAAACAGAGATACATTTTCACCTCGGAATCCGTGACCGAAGGCCATCCCGATAAGATCGCCGACCAGATTTCGGACGCCATTCTCGACGCCTGCCTTGCCGAAGATTCCTTCAGTCGCGTCGCCTGCGAAACTCTCACCGCCACTGGCCTCGTCGTCATCGCCGGTGAAATCACCACCAAGGCCTACGTCGATTTCCAAACTGTCGTCCGCGGCACCGTCGCCTCCATCGGCTACGACAACGCCCTCTACGGCTTCGACGCCAACACCTGCGCCGTCATCTCCAGCATCAACAAACAGTCCGGCGACATCGCCATGGGCGTAGACACCGGCGGCGCCGGCGACCAGGGGATGATGTTTGGGTATGCGGTGGATGAAAATGCCGAGTTGATGCCGACTCCCATTTCTTTGGCGCACAAGCTGACCATGCGGCTCTCGCAGGTTCGCAAGAACGGCACTCTTCCTTTCCTTCGTCCTGATGGCAAATCCCAAGTTACCGTTGAATATGATGCCAAGGGCAAGGTGCTTCGCGTGGATGCGGTTGTGATCTCCACGCAGCACTCTGAGACCATCGCCAACGACGAATTGCGCGCGGGAATTTTGAAGCATGTGATTCAGGCAGTCATCCCGGCGCATCTTCTCGACGAAGATACGAAGTATCACATCAATCCCACGGGACGCTTCGTCATCGGCGGCCCCATGGGCGACACCGGACTGACCGGACGCAAGATCATCGTTGACACCTACGGCGGCATGGGACGTCACGGGGGCGGCGCTTTCAGCGGAAAAGATCCGACGAAGGTCGATCGTTCGGCGGCTTACATGGCCCGTCACATTGCGAAGAACGTAGTCGCCGGCGGCCTGGCTGGACGCTGCGAAGTGCAGTTGGCGTATGCGATTGGCGTGGCCGATCCGGTCAGCGTGCTGGTCGAAACCTTTGGCACCGAGAAAGTAGATCCGGACATCATCCCGGATCTGATTCGCTCGCACTTCAAGCTGACGCCGCGCGGCATCATCGAATCACTTGACCTGCGTCGCCCGATTTACAAAAAGACCGCGGCTTACGGTCATTTCGGTCGCGATGACGCCGACTTCACCTGGGAAGCTACCGACAAGGCTGCGAAGCTGGCCAGTGATGCGGGGTTGCGTGAGCAGGTGGGAGCGAATCGAAAATAGTTTTTCTTCGGGACCTTTGCGCTGGAGGATCTTTGGCGGCGTAGGACAAAGTCTTTACCGCAAGGACGCAAAGAGTCCGCAGAGGACGCCAAGAAATACGAAACGGACTGTTCCTGAAATTTGTGGATTTTGTGAAATCGTTTTGAGTTTCACTTGTAAATCAAATTTAGGTTTTCTGCGCTTGCAGCGCGGCACATAGGAGAAGCATGTCAACAGCAGCAGTGAGTGGCGATATCAAGAACGTAGAACTGGCCGACCTGGGAAAGAAGCGCATTGAGTGGGCGAACCAGTCCATGAAAGTGCTGCAGATTATCCGCAAGGAATTCATCAAGAACCAGCCGTTGAAGGGCATTCGCGTTTCGGCTTGCCTGCACGTCACCGCCGAAACGGCGAACCTCGCCATCTGCCTGCGCGATGGTGGAGCCGAGGTGGTCCTCTGCGCCTCCAATCCGCTGTCTACGCAGGATGACGTGGCCGCCAGTCTGGTCCGCGACCACAACATTCCCGTCTATGCCATCAAGGGCGAAGACAACGACACGTACTACAACCACATCCTCGCCGCGATCGACCACAAGCCCCACATCACCATGGATGATGGCGCCGACCTGGTCACGATTCTGCACACCAAGCGCACCGATGCTCTCGAAGATGTGATCGGCGGAACCGAAGAGACCACGACCGGAGTCATTCGCCTGCGCGCGATGGCCAAGGAAGGCGTTCTGAAATTTCCCATCGTGGCCGTCAACGACGCCGACACCAAGCACCTGTTCGACAACCGCTACGGCACCGGACAGTCCACCATCGACGGCATCATCCGCGCCACCAATTTCCTGCTGGCCGGATCGAAGTTCGTCGTCGCCGGTTACGGCTGGTGCGGCCGCGGGTTAGCCAGCCGCGCGCGTGGCAACGGCGCGGAAGTCATCATCACCGAAATCGATCCGACGAAAGCGCTCGAGGCCGTGATGGACGGTTTCCGCGTCATGTCGATGACCGAAGCCGCGAAACTCGGCGACGTCTTCTGCACGGTGACCGGCAACAAGAGCGTCCTCACCAAAGAGCACTTCGACCTGATGAAGGACGGCGCCATCATCTCCAACTCCGGCCACTTCAATGTGGAAATCGACATCCCCGCGCTCGACAAGATGTCCTCCTCGAAGCGCACCACACGCACCTTCGTCGAAGAGTACTCGCTGAGAGACGGACGCAAGATCAACCTTCTCGGCGAAGGCCGCCTCATCAACCTGGCCGCCGCCGAAGGCCATCCCGCGTCAGTTATGGATATGAGCTTCGCCGACCAGGCCCTCTCCGTCGAATATATGGTGAAGAGCCACAAGAAGCTGGAAAAGACGGTCTACAAGGTTCCCGACGAACTCGACAAGCGCGTAGCCAAGCTGAAGCTCGAGTCCATGGGAATTAAGATCGACCGGCTTACGCCGGAGCAGGAGGAGTATCTGGCGGGTTGGAGCGAAGGAACATAGGGGAAGTTCGCAGTTCCCAGTTCTGAGTCTACATCGAGTGCCCCACGTCTAGCCTTTGAGACGTGGGGTTTTTCGTTTGAGGAGACCACCGGTTGAACTTCCGATGTGGGGACAATCGCCCGGAAGCATCGGGCCGGTGTCCCTGCCCAGTTCTTGCCGGATCGCGGACGCCTTTTTCCGAGCCAGCCGCCATGCCCCCGAGCGTCAAGGCAAAGTAATTTTCAGTACCCGCCCAAGTCCCACCGGAGGCGGCCAAACCCCAAGTTGGAACCATAAAGGTTCCCATCGGGACCGAGCGTCATGGCCGTCGGCAGCGACAAGGGCAAGGTGGCGCCATCCGCCATGACCGTGAAGGCTTATTGAATGGCAGCCACAGACTTCTTGTCTCCCGGGGCCAGGTAAAACGGTTTCCACTCGTGGGCAGCTTCTTTTCCCAAGCCAGCGCAGCCCGAGGCATCCGACAGGCCGTCCGCTACGCGTGGATCGTAGAGCCCTTCGCATCGTAACTGGATCGTAGAGGTGTTGCGAGGGGCAGTACTTAGCCGCCCCTTCTTTTTGCGGTGCGCGGGGGGTACAACCAACCAGATAAGACTTGCGGATCACGCAGGGGCGGCTTGTGGCCGCCCCTGACTGCGCGACGGGGAGGGCAACTTTAGTAGCGTCCGCCAGTCACCCAGCGGAGCACGTGATCCTCGACGGAGAACCTCTCCGCCGAAGGCCGCATAAACTTCGATTCGAGCGTGAACGCGTGGGCTTCGAGAGGCACGGTGAAATGGACTCTGGTCCTTACGAAACTTCGTACGAAGAGCTCGGCATAGCGCTCCAGGCCGAGGACGCGAAACTGCACGGCGTGCACCAGGGCGTGGAACAACGAACGTTCCGTGAGCGCTTCGTTGAAGACGACTACGTCAAGAAACGTGAGCGAGTGCATGTGAGTGACTGCAGGCAGATTGTCGAACCCGAGAGCGCGAGCCTCAGCGTAGAACGCCGGAGCCGGGACGCGCTGGTCTTGGAGTTCCACGATGCGTACGTCGTTAAGCAGAACAGACGAAAAATAGGGCCACATGCGGGCCTTATGATGGTTCGTGAGCGGCTCGGCTGCGGGGAAATAGCGTTCGCGTTGCTCGCGAAGGTAGGAGGCGACGCACTCGATGGCGTACGCCATCTGCTCGGGGGTCAGCTGCGGTTCGGGATGGCGGGTGTTTTGAGGAATTTTTTTCTCAATCGTCTGATAAAACTCGTTCAGGGAACTGGCGGCTTCGGCGGATTTGCGCAAAACGTCGCGACGTCCGAAGCGGGCGAGATCGTCCGCGGAATAATGCAGCCGCAGCTTATGAGTGGCGCAATGCGCGGCCAGAAGCTCCAGCTGAGCGTGCTGGAGCTCAGAATTCATTTGCGCCGTGGACAGGCGGTCGTCGGAACTCTCATACGAACACATCGGGAAACTTACTCCTAAACCAACAAATTAGAAAAGCGCAGAAGGGGACCCGGTTGTTTGATTATTTATACGTCGTTATGTGTACGTTGTCAACGAAATAAACGAATGTGCTCTGAAGTAAACGCGGCGCAAAGTCTTGTTCTCAGAGCTGAACCTGGGTAAACAACCGGGGAGGACTTGTATGATTTGTATAACAGTGTAATGTGTACATTGTCAACAGAATCGAAGAACGGTTGAATGCCCGCCTGGGAGGAACGATCGATGCCGCGGCAGCCGGATCCGAACCTGGAAGATCGCATTCTGAACGCCGCTCAAGCACTGTGGAAGCGGGGCGGAGACCATGCGCTCACCATGCGAGCTGTGGCGCGTGCCGCTGGAACGAATACGCCCGCAGTCTACCGAAGGTTCAAAGACCGGCGCGACTTGGTGCGCGGGCTGGTGTTGCGGACAGTAGCTCGTTTGCGCAGACACTTCGAGGCAGGCGAAACCTTGGAAGGAATGGCCGAAGCCTACGTCGAGGAGGCGTTGCGAGCGCCGCATGAGTACGAATTGTTTTATGAGTACGGCCATCAACTGATGCCTGCCAAAGGCGCGGGGCGGCCCCGGCCGATCCGGGAGTCGAGACCGAACTTCGCGTTTCTGGAAGGGCAGTTGGCCAAGCGGCTGGGGGGCTCCCCGGAGGACCACACGCGGCTGGCGCTGGCGCTGTGGGCTTTGTTGCACGGAACCGTCCGGCTTCTGCTATCAAAATCGGCCGAGGGGCACGAGGCGGAGTTGCGCTCCGCGTGCCGGACCTCAGTGACGGCTCTGCTCGAAGGCGCTGCCAGATTCTCGGAAAAAAGCGATGGAAAGCGTGGCGTGGGCGCGCGGCAGTGATCGACCAGGCAGGTCGGGCGGCCCCGGTCGCTCGGAAAGGTGAGAAAAATCTGATCTCCCTTGTCTCTGGACTTCCCTCCCTGGGTTTGCATCCGGCTGTTTCGTTCCCGAAATCTGCCGATAAGCATTGTGGAGGCTGTCGATGAGGCAGCGGATTCCGGCAAGAAAGCGACGGGGTTGCAGGGAACCGAAATTCGCCCTGGGAGGCGAGACGTGTCTCGAATGGCGAAGATATGCTGCTGCCGAAGATACGGGGCTGGACGCGTCGAAGGCGTTGACGAATGATCCGGCGACGGCGGGGATTGCGGTGGTAGCTTGCACAGGCTGGTCGCAGAAGAATGCCAGGCGCCGGCAGCAGGATGTTGCCTGTGCCTTTCTGGACATAGCGGAATTGGGATTGGACGAGGGATGCGAGGCACTGCTGGTGCGCTGGAGCGCACTGTGCGCAGGTTGAAACTGGAGGTTCCGGCCACGCCAGCGGTGAACTGACAGGGATATCCGATTCACGCGGCCGGGCCAGCACAAAAAAAGACGTTGCAAAGCAACGTCTTTACGAGGCCAAGGACCTATCCACGTACGCTGATTTTTGAGAACGACAGCACGGCCCGGCTCGGTGTGGGGCGGCCCATCGACAACGCCGGACGGAACGTGGTGAAGATCAGCATCCGCTTTACCTGCGGCAACACTTCTTTCGATGCGGGAGTGTCGGAGAGAATGCGGTAATCCTGCACGCGGCCGTTTGCGTCGACGTAGGCCTCGATCACCAGCGAATCGGCATCGATCGTGTCGAGGGTCATGCCAAACGCGCTCTGCTCCAGCTGCGGCGCAGTGTTCACCATGACCAGCGGAACATCGCTGCCGGCCTGCAGGGAAGATGGGGCCACGAAATACACCATGGCGATTCCGAAAATGATTACTGCACTGAGAAATCCAGCGGTAGCTGGAACCATGAATGCCTGGAAAGCATTCTCTAATCGGACTCGCAGTCCCTCGAACGCAGGCTGCCGGGAGCGGGCCGCTTCGCGCGAAATCGCAAGACGCAACTTGAGCCCGAGATCCGCCGGAGCCTTCGGCCTTCCGCCGCTGACCAACAGTTGTTGGGTTCGGCGCAGGCCCTGATACTCGTCGTTGCAAGCGGCGCAACCGGACAAGTGCTGCTGCAGCACGAGCATCTCCGCACCCGTCACCGCTCCATCCAAATATGGCGAGAACAACTGCTTCGCCTGGGGGCACCGCAGTCCCATCCCGTTCCCTGTGCCCTTCATGGCATCACCTCGACCCTTCTACCCCCTCCAGCAACCGGTGACCGCAAATTCCGCTGTTCCGGAGCGGTCAACCCCAGCTCGCGACCAACCTCGCGCACGTAGGGCGCCAACCGCTGCCGCAGTGCGTCTCTGCCGCGGGTAAGCCGCGATTTCACTGTTCCCAGCGAAATCTCCAACACCTCGGCAATCTCTTCGTAGGACATTTCTTCCAAATCGCGCAGAATCAGAGTGGTCCGGTAAGGCTCGGGAACCTTCCTCAACTCTATTTCCACCCTGTGTTGCACTTCGTGATGCGCGACGCTGTCAAAGGGAGAATCGGCATGATCGGTCAGCGCGACCTGCATGGCGTTGTCTCCCGGACTCGGACCATCGGACTCGACCGGCTCAATCGAGGTCTCTTTCGCCTTGTGCCGGAACCACCATCGCCGCCGGTTTGCCGCCTCGTGCAGCGCGATGCGATAGATCCAGGTTTTCAGGCTCGATCCTCCGTGAAAATGCTTCATTCCGCGAAACACTTTCAGAAAGACATCTTGCGTTGTATCCGCCGCGTCCGCCGGATCGTTGACGATCCGGTAGACCAGCCCGTAAACCGGCTGCTGAAACTCCCCGATCAGCCAGGCATATGCCGCCTCTGAGCCGGCTTTCAGCTCCGCGACGATTGCCGCTTCCTCTTGCGAGCGGGTTCCGATTGCGCTTGCCAGATCACCCAAGGTGGTTGCTCCCGCCATATTGGCGTCCCCTGATTATAGGATTTTTCCACCCTACCGCGCCCTTGAAAATTTACCGCCTGGCCAAGTCCGGCAAACCGCGTGCGGAGCCGTGACCCTCACATAACATAGACTCCACCCGAGTGCGCCGAGTTCCCGCCTGTAAGTGATTTATTTTCAGCCGATGGCAGGCTGGAAGCAAAGGACCCGATGCCAGAAAGATGTTTAGAGAGAGAAGTCACCTGGTGGAGGTTACCGGCGATTGGGCACCCAGGGACGGTTAGGGGGACTCTGACAAACTGGCTATCTTGCGGACGGCTGTTAGAATGAGCTCGTTCTGTTCTGGGGTACCGATGGTCACGCGAATGCCGGTCGGCGCGCCCCACGCGCCCAGAGAGCGCACGCTGATGCCTTCGTTTCGCAGGCGGGCGGAGAGGCCGCAGGCATCCTGTCTTAGGTCGCAGTAGAGAAAGTTCGCCCAAGTTGTGACGACACGATAGCCGAGTTTCGTCAGCCCTTCCATCAGAACTTCAGCTTGAGAGGCATTGTTGGAGACGGTTCTTTCGATGTGATTGTGGTCGTCGAGCGCGGCCAGAGCCGCTGACTCCGCCACTGAAGAAACGGAGAAAGTATTGCGCATGCGCGCGCAGTATGCCAGAAGTTCGGCCGGGCCCAGACCGTATCCGATGCGCAGCCCTGCGAGTCCATGCGCTTTCGAGAATGTTCGCAGAATGACCACGCCTGCACCGCGCCGAAGGTGTTCGAGGGACCGCGAATACTCGAACTGGCGCAGCTTCGCGAAATACAGCGCGAATTCGTAGTAAGCCTCGTCGAGAACGACCACAACGTGGTCGGGAACTTTGGCGAGGAACGCGTCAACGGCCGCAGCGTCGATCAGGGTGCCGGTTGGATTGTTGGGATTGGCTAGAAAGACCAGGCGGGTGTTGTCGTTGATCGCAGCCAGGATCGCGTCAACATCGAATCCTTCGCCGTCGTTACGCATGGGAGTCCGGATTAACTCTGCTCCCGCGGCGTGGGTGGCCATTCCGTAGACGACAAATGACAGTTCGCTGGTTACCGCGTTCATGCCGGGCGCAAGCATCGTGTGGCACAGCAGGGACAGCATCTGGGTGGAGCCGGCTGTCACCAGAACTTGTTCGAGCGGCACGGTGTGGTGAAGCGACAGCCTGCGCCTCAACTCGGAGGAGTCGTCATCGGGATACGAACTGGCTGCGGACGTGGCCGACTGCATGGCCTCGATAGCGAGCGGCGACGGACCAAAAGGATTTTCGTTGGAGTCGAGCTTGACCAGTGGCGATTCCGCGTCTGCCGTCGCAGGTTTGGGGAAGGGAACCGGAGAATAACCGGCCATGTCGCGGGCCGGTTTTGAAACCAGATCTGAGAATCGGCTCATGCTCGCCGCAGACTCCTACGCGGTTTTCTTGGTGCCGGCCGAGCCCGTTTTGCTGGCAGACTTCAGTTTTTCGATCTCCCTTAACGTGAGCGAGCGAAACTTTCCGGGGGGAACGTCGAGCGTGAGCGGTCCGTAGCGGACGCGCTTGATTTTCTCCACGTGATGGCCGACTGCTTCAAACATGCGCCGGATCTGGCGATTGCGACCCTCGATCAGCGTGATTTCGTACCACGGGTTTGCGGCTTCTTTCACCACGCGCACGAGAGCCGGGCCAGTCTTCACGCGCTTGCCGTCGTCGGTGGCGATGGAAACTCCAGCGCGCAGCTTGGCGATGGCTTCTTCCTTCGGTGTGCCGGCAACTTTGACGACATAGGTCTTGGCAACGTGCGAAGCCGCTTTCATCAAGCTGTGCGCCAGTTCGCCATCGTTGGTGAGCAGAAGCAAGCCTTCGCTGGCGTAATCCAGACGCCCGATGGGATAGACGCGGCCTCTGACGCCGTGAATCAGATCCATGACCGTGGGGCGCTTTTCAGGATCGCTCATCGTGGTGACGAAACCCTTGGGCTTATTAAGCAGGAGGTAGACGTGGCGCTGCGCGCCGTGAAGCAGCTTGCCATTCACGCGCACGTGGTCGGTTTCGGGATCGGCTTTGGTGCCGAGCTCGGTGACGACGGTTCCGTTGACCTGCACGCAGCCGGATGAGATCAGTTCTTCGGCCTTGCGGCGGGAAGCGACGCCGGCAGCGGCGATGATTTTTTGCAGGCGTTCCAGCGGCATAATGTGGAACCTCGGATCGATCCGAAAACAATTTGTGTTAGGGCGTCAGAGTTTCAGCAGTGCGGAAAGCGGTGCCGTCCCTTCGGGACTCATTCGCTCTGGCTGTCTGCACCCGGCACTTCCGTGCTGGGCTTTCGCATACCGCCGCTTCGCGGCTGGGTCGGGAGAACGGATCCGTCAACCGGCCTTTTCGGTTTCCGACACGCTCTCGCCGTCCGCAGAGGCTTCCGGTTCCTCAGCTTGGTCAGGTTGCGCCGCCTCTGTGGGCGACGATGCGCTCTCCGCCGGAATCAATTCGGACTGAAATGATTCCTCTACTAATTTCTCGAACTCTTCCATGC
>CAZILJ010000440.1:0-4704 GCA_964539915.1 uncultured Acidobacteriaceae bacterium
TGGTTTGAACCCCAACTCATAACGGAAATGCAGCTGCTGTAGAATTTCCGCCAGGGCGGTTGCATAGGTCTCGGGCGAAGCATCAAAGTATTGGCCGCCAGTCTGAGTGGCCATGTAGTGCGCGATTGCTCTCTGTTCCCCAGGCGCAAACAGCAGATGCTGAGAACGGTGATCCCTCACCCCAAACGCGATGGCCGAGGTTTCTAGCAGTTCGTCAATGAAGTGATTGGCCTCAGACCTGTTCATGCTGCTGTAGTCCGCGTAGAGAAAGATGAGGACAGGTAAGGGCTCGGGCTTTGACGAGCGGGTGGTATCGACTATGTGTTGCAGAGTGCTCTGCAAGGCTAGCTCACCTGCGCGATCATGAGTTTTTGAGACAGGTCCGGTCGCGAGAGCTTGCTCCAGCAATTTAGGTGCATCCTGAATGATCCTGGTTGGCAGCAGATCAAGGTTCGATCGACCATCATCACACCAGTGCGCTACTGCCACGGTATCTTGTTTCTCGATGTACTTCAGCGCAGGCTCGAAACGACTGATTTCTCCGGTGAACAGGCCAGAACCTTTCCCCTCGTCACCTTGCATATAGCACTGCACCACAAACCAAAGGGCGAGAGGCCGGGTTGTAAATTGTGCCCCGCTATCGAATGTCTTGATTGCCACGGGCTGATCGTTATCAAAAACCTGAAAATCACTTTTCTTCAACGTTTTTTCCGGAAGTCCGTCTTTAGCGTTCCGGGCGATCACATCCACCAGGACGAGATTGGATGAACTGTGGAATGTGATTTCCGGGGACTGAGTGGCTGGCGCGATTTCCTGGGCGGCTCCTAATATCGAAAAGAAGCCACCCTGAAGCAACAAAAGCACAAATGCCAGAATCGCAACTGTTCTCATGTTGTTCATATTCCGATCCTGCGACGCCAGCCCCTTCTGATGTTACGGTCAACCCTCCCGAAACCCTATGGCGGAATCGGGGAGCCCAAGATTTAACAGTGCTGAAAAACGCGCAATGCGCTAGACATTGAGACTGCCAAGCAAGATCACAGAAATCACCAAACCCTGCGCAATTTGCGCGGCCAACTCGTCCCGCATAGTAATTGTGCAATTTAAGGGCCAGGGAGGTCACCTGTAAGGCTTTGATGGCAAAGGTCAAACCTTACCTTGTCCTTGTGGACGGGTTCGCTTGCGAAATTAGGTGTCCGCAAGTGAACGGCAGGCGGAGTCTGTTGGCGGCACCACCGTGCACCACCGGTGGGCACCGCCGAAACCGTGAACCGCAAAGCATGAAAGGGATCCGCGAAGGACACGAAAGAAGAAGGAAAAGGATCAGCCAGTCTCCTTGGCGCCCTTTTGCGGTTGTAGTTTGCGACCTTTGCCGGCGAGTGCTTCTGTAGTTTTCGGTTACGCCGTACCGCTATCATGTAGCGGGATTTATGAGAACCAACCCTCACATTGCGGTGATCGGAGCGGGCGCCTTCGGCGGATGGACTGCGCTTCAACTTTTGGAACGCGGTGCACCGGTTACGCTGCTCGATGCATGGGGCCCGGGCAATTCGCGAGCGTCATCGGGCGGCGAGACGCGGGTTATGCGTGGCACCTACGGTCCCGATCAGCCCTACACAGAGATGGCCTCCCGCGCCCTCAAGCTCTGGCAGAAGTATGAGCGGCGCTGGAGGCGGCAGCTCCTTCACCGCAGCGGCGTACTTTGGATGGCTTCCGGGAAAGACGACGCCTTTGAGCGTGGTTCGGTGAGACGGCTGCGAGCAGCGAAGATCAAGTTTCAGGAACTCTCGTCGCCGCAGATGAAGAAGCGCTGGCCCCAGATCAACTTTGAAGGAATTCAATGGGGCATTTTCGAGCCCGAGTGCGGGTACCTGGACGCCCGCGCAAGCTGCCAAGCAGTCGTCGAAGCCTTCGTCAGAGCCGGAGGACGGTACCGGCAACTCGCGGTTCTGCCCGCTGGTCTGGAAGCGGACGATGCCGGGAACAAACCGCTACAGAGCATTGCGCTCTCGGACGGCTCGCGGATCAAGGTCGACCGTTACGTGTTCGCCTGCGGTCCGTGGCTAGGAAAACTGTTCCCTCACACCATCGGAGAACTGGTGCAGGCTACCAAGCAAGACGTCTTCTTCTTTGGCACCCCTGCGGGGGATGATCGCTTCACCGACGCGAATCTACCGGTATGGGCCGATCACCGGGGACGCTTTCGCTATGGAATTCCGGGCCGCGATCTCCGCGGTTTCAAGATCGCGGACGACACCCGCGGCCCTTCATTCGATCCGACCGATGGCGAGCGCGTGATCACTCCAGAAACGCTCGGCGACATTCGCGAATATGTCGGCTTTCGCTTCCCTGCCCTGAAGGATGCGCCGCTCGTCGAGACCCGCGTCTGTCAGTACGAGCAGACTCCGGACGGTCACTTCATCATCGACCGGCATCCTTCGATGGAAAATGTGTGGCTCGTGGGCGGCGGCTCGGGGCACGGCTTCAAGCACGGTCCGGCTGTCGGGGAGATGATAGCTGAGCTAATTCTAAAAGGCCGCCAACCTGAGGCGATGTGGCAGTTGGGAAGATTCCCAAAAGAGCGATAACCACAGATGGCACACAGCAACACCGGGCGAACCTCGGTGAAACTCTCTGTCCTCTGTGGGTTCAGTCTTACTGAATCTGAATCACGCTGGGCGCAGCGCTAGCCCTGATCTCATCCGACCGCTTCACAACATTCCGCGCGAATTCGTAAATCGACTTTGCGTGCGGCGAATTCTCGCCTTCCAGCACGATCGGCGTGCCGCCGTCGCCAGACTTCCGCACCTCCGGATCGAGTGCGATATTTCCCAGAAACGAGACTCCAAACTGCTGCGCCATTTTTTCGGCGCCGCCGCGGGAAAAGATGTCCACTTCATGCTGGCAATGCGGACAGGTGAAATAGCTCATGTTCTCTACCACGCCCACCACGTCCACCTTCATCTGGCGAAACATCTCGATCGCCTTGCGCGCATCCTGCAGCGAAACGTCAGAGGGCGTCGAAACCACCACCGCGCCCGTCAGCGGCACGGTCTGTACCAGAGACAGCGCGATGTCGCCGGTGCCCGGCGGCAGATCAACGATGAGATAGTCGAGTTGTCCCCACTCCACGAGGCCCAGAAACTGCCGCACGATCTGGTGAAGCATCGGCCCGCGCCAGATGATGGGCTTGTCGCCGGGATTGAGGAATCCGACAGAGATCACTTTCAGCCCAAACGCCTGGATCGGTTCAATGCGGTTCTCGCCGACCATTCGCGGCTGGTCGCTGACCCCCAACATAAGCGGGACGTTGGGACCGTACACGTCGGCATCGAGCAGGCCGACTTTGTGTCCCATCTTGACGAGAGCGACCGCCAGATTCACGGACAGCGTGGTCTTGCCAACTCCGCCCTTTCCCGATCCGACGGCGATGATGGCCTCGACGCCCGGCAGCGGTTGCGGCCCCTGTGGCGTTGGACCGTGCTGATGCGGCATATGTGCGTTCAAAGAATCACACTCCAGATATAAAATGCGAGATGAGGCAGAACCCCAAACTTCGATTATACAGTCGGATGGAGAGCTCTAATACCAGGGTGCGGCCAGGACGGCCAGAATAGTGTAGAAGTTGACGTTACGCAGAACTTGCCTATTGCGGAAAAAATTCCGTCCCTCTAACATGTGCTCCTTCTAGCTGCTCATCTTTGCTAGCGCGTAAGCTAGACATCCGTTTCACACCCTGGAGGCTACACATGAAAGTAAGAACAACCGTTTTGCTGCTGCTGATGCTCTGCATCGGCGCTACTCTGTGCTTCGCCGCTGACCCAAGCCTGGGGACTTGGAAGCTCAACGAAGCCAAGTCGAAGATCGATCCCGGACTACCCAAGAACGTCACCGTTGTCTATGAGGTCGAGGGCAACAACATAAAATCAACCGTAGATGGGTTCGACGGCAAAGGGAACCCAGTGCACAGCGTCTGGACGGGCAAGTTTGACGGCAAAGACTATCCGGTCACCGGCGACCCGAACTCAGACACGCGATCGGTCAAAAGGATCGACGAACACACCCTGGAATTGACGGTCAAGAAGGGCGGCAAAGTGTTGACGACCGGTCGAATCGCTATCGCTGCCGACGGCAAGAGCCGTACGCTCACGGCGAGCGGAACCGATGCGTCGGGCAAGAAGATGCACAGCACCTCCGTCTACGACAAGCAGTAAACTCTGCCACCAACAGCCAAGCCCTTCCGCCGAGGTTCTCTCCGCGGAAGGGCCCTTTGCTTTACGACCGTTTTAAGTCGTAATGTGATTCATTTTGAAGCCCAGATCAAGACATTATCTGATGCCGTAATTGATGCTATTTTTATGCGAACCACTGTCGCGTTGGATCACGATCTGGTACGTCTCGCCCAGCAGTACTCCGGCGTTGCGGAGAAAACGGCCTTGATCCGGGAAGCCCTCAAAGCCCTCATCGAAGGCGAAAGCGCCCGTCGCTTGGCATCCCTGGGAGGCACAATGCCGGGATTGAAGAACCCTCCACCCCGGAGGACGAGGCAGAATTGATCCTCGCGGATACCTCCACCTGGATCGACCACGCTGCGGGACAATCCGCGCACGCGCACACGCGGCTTGTGTGAGGTCGCACCGAAAAATGGAAGCCAGGTGATCGAGTATGGTGGCGGAGGAGCTCCGACCACGATCATTTCGGGAT
>CAZILJ010000441.1:0-5108 GCA_964539915.1 uncultured Acidobacteriaceae bacterium
TGCCAACCGACGGTCGAGCCGGCATTCAATTCGATAAAACAGCGATTGAGCCGCGGATTGGATTGAGTTGGAAGGTCATGGGTAGCGACAAGACTGTAATCCGCGCGGGATACGGAATTCTGCACGATTCCTCTTGGAACCAGGGCGGGCAAGGCTTATGGCAGAACCCGCCGTACTATGCTGAGGTGGATCCCTGCCCGAGCAACTTCTGTCTTGGATACAACAGCGCGTTTGGTTCGCTGTCCGGAGGTTTCCTGGTTGACCCTTCCACTGCTGGGAGCACTCCTGTCGCCGGTGGCGCCGTTCTGACCTCGCCTGTCAATCCTGCTAATTACACCGGCACCATTCAGTCCATGAATCGCAACTTCCGGCAGGGCTTGGTTCAGCAGTTCAACTTGAATGTGGAGCGGCAATTGCCAGGGAACGTTGTCTTGACGGCCGGATATGCAGGTACACGCAGCACTCGCATTCTGGTGGGCCAATCGAATGAGAATTTAAGTTCTCCGAGCGCGTGCGGCTCAGTCGCTGGCTACACCGTTGGATGCGGCTTCAAGTCCTATCCTTATGCGGCACCGTTTCAGCAGGTCGCTGCTAACAACAGCGTGGGAAGGGCTCGTTACGACTCGCTTGAGGTAAAGGCAGAAACCAAGAGCACACGCCACGGTCTTTATGCACTGCTGGGCTATACCTGGTCGCGAACATTCGACTCCGGCATGCCCGACGGTCTGGGTACGAACCCCGGTGCCTTGTACTATCCTTTGCCAGGGTATCAGAAGCTTGATTGGGGCCTGTCGGAGCTCAATCTGAACGACAACTTCACCGCCAGTATCTTGTATGACCTGCCATTTGGCAAAGGCAAACACTTCGGCAGTGACTGGAGCGGTGCCACCAATGCCGTTTTAGGAAACTGGCAATTGGATGTCATCGAGCATGCCACCTCCGGATTCCCATTGTTTGTCGTCGATAGCGGAGACGGATCGGGAGTGTTCTTCTCCTATAACGGAAACACTTTCCAGCGTCCAAACCAAGTCGGCGATCCAAACAAAGCAGGGCCCGAGCCTGGTGGTACAAACTGCCCAACTCAGATCCATACCGTCCAGCACTGGTTTAATCCGTGCGCGTTCGAGCAAGCGCCCACCGGGGAACTTGGCACCTCTGCCCGGGCTCCAGTCTACGGTCCTCGCTTCGTAAACACCGATTTCTCCATCATTAAAGATTTTCCGCTTTCCTTCCGGGAAGGCATGAACCTGCAGTTCCGAGCGGAATTCTTCAACCTCTTCAACCACCCGCAGTTCTACTTGGGTGGAGCGGGAGGCAGCGGCGAGCAAGATATCAATGCTTCGTCGACATTCGGCGTCGTCAACAACACGGTGAACAACGCGCGCTTGATTCAGTTCGCTCTCAAGCTCAGGTTCTAGAGGTTCGGGCCCTGGGTATCTTCACTTTCGGGCAGACGGGCAACGCCCGTTCTGCCCTTAAATTTTGTTGGAGCAGAGTCAGCGGAGGAATCATGCGATCACACATACAGAACCTCTTAACCGCACTCGCGTTTGCTATTTTGCTTTCAACCTCCGTCTTCGCTCAGAAAATCAAAATCATCGTCGACCAGGACGCACGTGGGCCCGGTACCAGCGACCAGCAGGCGATTCTCGTCTTCCTCCAGTCGGAGAAATTTGAGGTCCTCGGTATTACGACGGTCAGCGGCGATCAGTGGGTGAAAGAAGAAACGCAGCATGTGCTCCGCCTGCTGGAGATTGCGGGCCGCACGGATGTTCCGGTATATCAGGGCGCGGAGTTTCCCCTGCTGAATTCCAAAGAGGAATCCGAGCGCTGGGAATCCCTCTACGGAAAATTCGAGTACAAGGGATGCTGGACCGACAAGTTTGAGGCCAATCGCTCGACGGTCTACGAAGAACCTTATCACCCACCCAATGTGGTTCCTCCCATGCGCGAAGGCGAGCCCCACATGGAAGCCCAACGCGGCACGGCTGCGGAATTCATCGTACAGATGGTGCACCGGTATCCAGGTGAGATCGTACTTTGGGCGGGAGGTCCGCTCACCAACTACGCCCTCGCGTTGAAACTAGATCCTTCGGTTGCGTCGCTGGCCAAAGAGTTCGTGTTAATGGGCGGCGGCCTCTACGCCGACAAAGGTGCGATTGACACCGGTGCAATCGATGCCCGACGGGAATTCAACTGGTGGTTCGATCCCGAGGCGGCGCGGATCGTTCTGCGCGCTCCGTGGAAGAAGATGACGGTTACGCCTATCGATATTTCGGTAAAGACGCGTTACACGCTGGAAATGAAGGCTATGATCGGAAAGGGCGGCACGCCCATAACGCAATATCTCGATAAGTATTCTCTCCCTGGCTACATGTGGGATGAGATCGCAGGCGTAGCTTTGATCGATCCCTCCATTATCACCGGCCAGAAAAAGCTCTACATGGATATCGACATCGATCACGGAGCCAGCTACGGCAAGACCCTTTTCTGGGATGCCTCGGCTCCTGTCCCTCCGTACGAACGGCTGGCGAATGTGCAATTCGACATCGACGCCGAGAAGTTCTACAAGATCTACACCGATTTGATGGCCCGTCCGTTGGGCAAGAAATGAAACATAAATTTTTCCTAACCGCAGCGTTTTTGCTGTTCCTTAGTGCCGTTGACTCTGCCCAGGCGCGCCGCAAAGTCATCATCAACGAAGATTGCTCCGGCCCCGGCGGCAGCAACATGCAGGCGCTTCTGGTCATGATTCAGTCTCCCGAGGTCGAGGTCTTGGGCATAACCGTGGCCAGCGGAGATCAGTGGCGCGATGAAGAAGTGGCTCACACCCTGCGCCTGCTCGAAATCATTGGCCGCACCGACATTCCCGTCGTGCCCGGCGCCGTCTACCCGCTAGTCCGCACCCGCGCCGAAGCCCAGCTGTGGCAGCAAGAGTACGGCAAAGTCGCCTACGCGGGTGCATGGGATGAGCGTTGGTGGCATGAGGCATCTGTAGTTCCTCCACTTCCCGAAGGGCAACCCAGAACCAAACCTGCAGACGAGGATGCGGTTCATTTCCTGATTCGGATGGTCCATAAGTATCCGCACCAGGTGACGATCTACGAGGGAGCACCGATGACCAATCTGGCGCTCGCGATTTCACTCGACCCAGGTTTCTCGGAACTGGCACAGGAACTCGTTTTCATGGGAGGTGGCCTGAGCCCGCAATCGGACAATCCCGAATACCTGAATAATCCTCGCCACGAGTTCAATTTCTGGTTCGATCCCGAAGCGGCGGAAATTGTCCTGCGCGCTCCGTGGAAAAAGATCGTCTGCACTCCCACCGACATTTCCATCAAGACCCACATGACGGCTGCTCTGGTGGCGCACATGGAAGCCAGCGGAACTGTGCTAGCGCGCTACCTCGCCAAATTCGCCACGCTCACGCCGGGCTCTGACATCATGTGGGACGAACTGGCCGCCGCCGCGTGGATTGATCCGTCCCTGATTACCAAGCGAGAAACCCGTTACATGGGCGTGGACTTAGACCACGGCGCCGGGTACGGGAATACACTCACGTGGGCAACGAAATCTAGCCTTAGGCCCGCCGCGTCGCCGGTCGAAATTGAGCTCGATCTCGACACCGGCAAGTTCTATCGGATGTTCGCCGCCTTGATGACATCTCCCACGCCCGCTCATAAATCGCGGCCATCGCCCTAGCTTCGCAGTAGCGAACGGCATACAATACTGGATTACGAGTTTCCGAATATGTCTCCCACTCCAGACGATCTCACCACCGTAAAAGACGACATGATTGCCTTTATCGAAGGCCACGGCATGCGCCGCTTCCACGGCTACGTCGACTTTGACGAGGTGCAATGCGTCATGTGGGAGATGGGCGGCAATCCTGACGGCTGGAAGGATTTCGTGGAATTGGCCAAGGCCGCGGCGGCCCCGTTCTTGACCATGCATTCCTGGACGCTCGAGCGTACCGAACTGGATGAGATGGTGCAGCGCCTGACCAACTCCGAGTTCACTGACGGGGACGACGTGGAAGATGCCCGCTGGCTTCGTGCCCACGTCGGCAGGGTAGGATTCTTGCAGCTAGGCTGGGCCTACCAGGGATCGATGTTCCTCTGCGAGGTCAGCACCGAGTGGTACGAGCGTTACCAGCATCTCCTCGAGGTTTCCGACGAGTTCGGGGGCCTCACCATGGATGAGCCCGACCAGGACGAAGAAAATTAGTACCCATCATAGGTGTAGGCCGGGTCTTTGACCCGCCGGGCCGAGCGAAGCTCGGCAATCTAGCGGATCTCACCACCCTCTAACCTTCCTCCAAGTAGTAAACTGCTCCATCACCCCATGCGCTGGATCCAAAAACCGATCGATCACCCTCTGGTCGCACCCCTGATCGATGGCCTGCGGTCGAACCCCGCGCTGCGTGGTGTCTCAGGCCACATCCTCGCACCACTGCTCGTGCGCCGCGGCATCACCGATGCCGACTCCGCCGCGACGTTTCTATCGCCGTCCCTTTCCCATCTCCACGCTCCGGAACGCATGAGCGGTTTGCGCCTGGCTGTCGATCGCATCGACGCCGCCATCGAACGCAAAGAGCCGATGCTGATCTATGGCGACTATGACGTGGACGGCACCATGGCGGTCATCATTCTGAAGACTGCAATCGAACTCTGCGGAGGCTCCGCCGACTTTCACGTGCCGCACCGCATTCGCGAAGGCTACGACATGCGCGACGATGTCATCGAGCGCGCCGCTGCCTCCGGCATTCGCCTGATCGTCAGCGTCGATATGGGCATCCGCGCTTTCGCGCCCGCGGAAACCGCCCAACGCCTTGGCGTCGATTTGATCGTTACCGACCATCACCTTCCCGGTCCCGATGGCGTCCCGAACGCGCTCGCCGTCGTCAATCCCAATCAAAACGGTTGCCAGTATCCCTACAAGCAGCTCTGCGGCGCCGGCGTCGCCTTCAAGCTGGCGCAAGGCCTGATGCAACGTCGTCTCGACGCCGGCGTTCAAAACAAGTTGCTGATGTCGTTTATGAAAGTTGTGGCCATTGCTACCATCGCCGACGCCGTGCCCTTGACCGGAGAGAATCGCGTTTTCGCCTC
>CAZILJ010000442.1:0-2623 GCA_964539915.1 uncultured Acidobacteriaceae bacterium
CCAAAAGGCGGCAAGAGTCATGCAGGAGTCCAGATGAGCACGGAACGGGATTTTCCGGCCGGACTGGAACCCGAACGGTACGAACTCACCGCTCCGCCCAGGTATCGCTTCGAGGTCGATCGGCGAGAATTCTTCAAGTTCCTGGGAGCAGGGATTCTAATTGTCTCGGTGTGGAAGGGAGCGCACGGCCAGGAATCGGGCTCCGATAAAACCGCCCGGGGTGAATCGCTGCCCAAGGAAATCGGAGCATGGCTGCACATTGGCGAAGACGGTACCGTGACTGCTTACACCGGTAAAGCGGAGCTTGGGCAAAACATCCGGACCTCCCTGAGCCAGGCCGTATCGGAAGAACTGCACGTCCCCATCGATAGAGTTCGAATGGTCATGGGCGACACAAGGCTCACTCCCTACGACCGGGGAACCTTCGGGAGCCGCACCACTCCTGAAATGAACCTGCGGTTGCGGCAAGTGGCATCGGCGGCTCGCGACATTCTGGTGGGCATGGCGGCGACCGAATGGCAAGTGGACCGTAGTCGCCTGGCGGCCGGCGATGGAAAGATTACTGATTCCGGGAGCAAGCGTTCGGTGGAATATGCCGCCCTCGTCAAAGGCAAGGAACTGACGGAGACGTTGCCCGCCGAGGATCCATTGACTCCCGCGGCCCAGTGGAGCGTGGCCGGGCGGTCAGTGCCCAAAGTCGACGGCCGTGATTTTGTCACCGGTAAGCATCGTTATCCATCCGACCAGAAACTGGACGGCATGCTTCACGGCAAGGTGCTGCGTCCACCGTCGTTTGGTGCGACGCTTTCCACTCTCGCCACCAGCGAGGCGGAAAAAATCCCGGGCGTGATCGTAGTGCACGACGGCGATTTTGTCGGCGTCGCGGCGCCGAGCACGGAGATCGCTTCTCGCGCTCTGGCCACGATCCGGGCAGAGTGGAAATCCCAGCCGCAGATTTCGAACAAGGAATTATTCGAGTATCTGAAGAAGAATCCGGTCGCAGGCGCTGGCCCGCTGGAGTCTGCCTTCAACTATGAGGCAGGTTCGATGGAAAAAGCCGTGGCCTCGGCCGATCATCACCTGCAACAGAGCTATACGGTCAACTACATCGCCCATGCTCCGCTCGAGCCGCGAGCGGCGATGGCGGAATGGTCCGGCGACAATTTAACGGTCTGGACCGGCACGCAGCGGCCCTTTGGCGTGCGCACTGAGCTGGCCGAGGCATTCCGCATGCCTGAGGATCGCGTGCGCGTGCTCATGCCCGACACGGGATCCGGATATGGCGGCAAACATACGGGCGAAACCGCCATCGAAGCCGCGCGGTTGGCGCGCACAGCCAAGCGGCCGGTGAAGGTTTTCTGGACGCGCGAGGAGGAATTCTCCTGGGCTTACTTCCGTCCCGCAGGCGTCATTGACATCAGCAGTGCGATGCGCAAGGACGGCACCATCGTGGGTTGGGAGTTCCACAACTACAATTCGGGGGCAGCTGGAATCCGTACTTTTTACGAGATCGAGAACCAGCGCATTCAGTACCATCCCTCGCGCCCGGTTTTGCGCCAGGGTTCTTACCGGGCGCTGGCTGCGACGGCGAACCATTTTGCCCGCGAGTCTTTTATGGACGAACTGGCACATCTGGCGAAAATGGATCCGCTCGAATTTCGCTTGAAGAATCTGAAAAACGATCGCCTGCGCACTGCGTTTGAGGCTGGCGCGAAAAAATTCGGATGGGGACGGGCGAAAACTTCCGAGAGCCAGGGCTTCGGTATGGGAGGCGGTTTCGAGAAGGGGGATAACCTTGCCACCTTCGCGGAAGTCGCCGTCGACCGAAAATCGGGAGATGTCAGGGTGGTTCGCCTGTTAACGGCTTTCGAGTGCGGAGCCATTGTGAACCCTGATCACTTGCGGAATCAGGTCGAGGGCGGCAACGTCATGGCCATGGGCGGGGCGCTTTTTGAGGCCATTGAATTTCAAAACGGCCAGATCATGAACGGGCGGTTCTCAGACTATCGCTTGCCGCGATTCAGCGATGTTCCAGTTCTCGAGACCGTGTTGCTCGACCGCCCCGACCTTCCGTCGGCCGGTGCAGGCGAAGGTTCGTTAGTGGGCGTCGCTCCTGCTATCGCAAACGCTCTGTTCGATGCGACTGGGGTGCGGCTGCGCACGCTGCCGCTGGTTCCCAATGGCTTGAAGGTTTCATGAGACCCGGATCGGGAACGGTGGCGAAGCAGCTTTGCCGGGCCCTAGAGCAAGCACAAGATTGGTAAAGTTTTTAAAAGAGAGGAATGATCATGCGTCGTTTAATCCCGGTTGTAATCGCCACGGCGTTTTTCTTAACGGTTGCCGGTCTGTGGTTGGCTGACTTGGCTCTGGCCGGGTCGTCGAGCTACCACTTGGTAAAGACCTTGCCGATTGGTGGCGCAGGCCGATGGGACTACGATCTGGTGGACAGCGCTGCCCGCCGTGTGTACGTCTCCCACCAAACCCACGTGGTCGTGCTGGATGCAGATTCCTACGCGGTCGTAGGCGATATCCCTAATACTTCAGGTGTTCATGGCATTGCGGTGGCGAGTGACCTCGGCCGCGGCTTCACCAGCAATGGACGAGCCAATACCATTACCATCTT
>CAZILJ010000443.1:0-3129 GCA_964539915.1 uncultured Acidobacteriaceae bacterium
TGTAGTCGCGGGAGCGAATCTCGGGCAGATGGCCGTCGGTGGGCTTGTCGCTCTCGCCCTGGGAACGCGGATCGACCGCGATGACGTGATACTTTTTCGCGAACTCATCCATCTGCTTCTGCCAAATCCAGGCGGGCATCGTCCAGCCAGGAATGAAGACAATCGGCCGTCCGCTACCCGCTTCGAGATAGTGAATCCGAATGCCGTCGGAAGTCTTGAAAAATCCGCTCTTCGTAGCCTGTGCGGCGGCACTCGCTATGGGCCAAACGCAGAAAAGAACGATGGCCAGCCTGGTTCTCATTTGCTGCTCTCTTTCGATCGGTATGTTCCGGTGCGTGTGTTCCGGGGATTGTCTTCGCGATTATTTTGCACGCCGAGTTTCCGCTTCGACCATCCAGCCGCGCCGTAACTTGTCTGCCGGGATGCTCGACAAGTAAGGTTTGATATCCAGAATCGGCGTTCCGTCGAGCATGTCAAGACCACGCACATGCAAGGAGCTACCCTCTCGATCGAGAAGTTCGACGACCGTGAGCCCAATCGGGTTGGGGCGTCTCGGCGACCGGGTCGCAAACACTCCATGTGGCCGGTCGTCGATGGGGGGCGTGCCGAGCAACTCGAATCCTTCGGATCGATCAAAGACCCACACCACGAACAGGTGAGAAAAGCCTTCAATGTCTCTGAGGCCGGCTTCGAATTGAGGAAGAATCTCGAGAGTGCCCTCTGCGTCATGCGTGGCGCCAAATCCCTTGGGGATCTCCGGAGTGTTCTGGTACGGACTCTTCACATATCCAATCGGCTTCGGCGAAAACATATTGTCAGTTCGTCCTTCAGAGCTGCAGTCGGTGGTGGCGGCTACTCTTCTTTTTTCTCCGGTTCCTTCGGCAGCGGCTTCTCGATAGGCTTGCGAGGCAGCATTTGATCGCGCATGGCTGCGTCGTAGACGAAGCTGGCGACGATCACCGAGATTTGTTTCAGATCTTCAGGCTGCAGACGGTCGTAAACGTCCATGTTGGAGTGGTGCGTGCGCGTTTCGTATTCGATCGGATCCTGAATGAACTGAAATCCGGGTATGCCGACCGCGTCGAAAGATAGATGATCGGTGCCACCGGTGTTGCGCATGGTGAGCGTGGTCATCCCCAGGTCTTTGAAGGGCCGCATCCAGGCCTCGAAAACCGGCGCCACAGCTGCATTTTCCTGGAGATAGATGCCGCGAATTTTGCCGGTGCCATTATCCACGTTAAAGTAGGCAGAGATTTTTGCCTGTTCGGGTTTTAGCGTGACCGGTCCGGCTTCTCGCCGCAACAGCGTAGGCATTCCTTTCATGTTGGGGTCGTCCATGGGCGGACGCGAGCCAAAATGCGCCTCGACATAACCCTGCGACCCAAGCAGTCCCTCTTCTTCGCCGCTCCACAGCCCGATGCGGATGGTGCGACGCGGCTTGATGTCGAGCGCTTTCAAGATGCGAACGGCCTCCATCATTACGATCGTGCCGGCGCCGTTGTCGGTCGCACCGGTACCGGCGTGCCATGAATCAAGATGGGCGCCGAGCATAACCACTTCATCCTTCCTGTCGGTGCCTGGGATTTCCCCGATGGTGTCATATTGCATCGGATCGTCGTCGTAAAACGTGTTGGTGACGTTCAGTTCGAGCGTGACTTCCTTTTTTTGCTGCAGCAGACGGGAGATGCGGGACCAGTGCTCGGAAGCCATGGTGAGTTGAGGAATCGTTGTGGTCTCGCCCGGCTTAAAGGAACCGCCGGATTGAACAAAGACAGTGCCTCCGCCTGCAGTGCCGCGGCTGTGGTCAATTACAGCCAGGACTTTTTCGTCGGCGAAAAACTGGTTCAGGTCTTTGGTAAACTGCCGGCGCTTTGCGATCTCGGCCATGCGAAACGCCGGACGTTCACCCGGAATCTCATAGTCGCTGATCTTGGCCAGATCATCGTCACTGAGGCGTTTGTAGGGGGCCTCCACAATAGGCTTCACCTCAGGCTCAGGCCCCATGATCACGATCATTCCGGCCAGCTTGCCGCGATACTTCTCGAAATCTTTCTTGTCTTCCAGGTTGACGCGGATGCACTTCCCGGTGACCACGCCATTCGTGCCGGGTGTCCAGGCCTTGGCGTAAACAACCAGAGGAACGACGTCGGGCGCGGTCATCCGCGCGTTCACATATTGATTGGCCCACCCGCGGCCGAATGGACCCCACGGTTCAAGATGCGCGTTGCTCAGGCCCATTGCGGTCAACTGGTCGCGCGTCCACTCGTTGGCCCGCTTCATGTTTGGAGATCCGGTCAGGCGCTCGCCGATCGAATCCATCAGGCCGGAGGCCAGTTCCATAACCTTGGAATCGCGGAATCCCTCATAACGAATTCGGGATATGGTTTCGAGATCAACTTTTTCCTGGGACCAGAGCGATTGAACCGACAGTACGAGTACGACGACAGAACAGACGAGTGGCAGATACCTCTTCATGATGCGCTCCTGAGCTGGAATCAACCGGGGATTATACAGCCGGGAGTGAACTTGTTAGAGAACTGGAATGTAAAGTTACTTCAACCGAACGAGTGCGGATTCGTGGCATCACGGAGCGGAGTGATCTGAATTTCTACAAACGACTTTCCGGCAGGCTGGGTGGGCTCACGGGCTCTTTGCGTTTTTCCTCGGTATCGACCGCGTACAGCATGTAATGATCGAAACTGTGGCGGCGATAATAGCGGTGTTTGCGGAAATCGAAATAAATCTCCGCGCTTTTCGGCAACCACAAAGACGTATTCTTCTTTGGGAACGGAACCGGCCCATATTCCACGGTCTGGTGTTCACCGAGGAGCTGGATTTCCGGCAGCGGGCTCACCATTTCTGCTTCCATGCGGACGATTCGGAACTGGTCGGCAGTGATCCATGCCCGTCCTTTCAGAGCAACCGAGCGCTGTTGATTTCCAACTTTATAACCATGCATGCGGTTGGGACGATCGTCGCGCTGGCGGAAGTGTACGAGCCAGGTTGCCTGGCCGTGCCAGTCACCAAGCCCCTCGCATAACATGTCGAAGTTGTCACGCATGTGCGGGTGGAAGACTAGCGCGAGAGCGGCAAACCCCGTGCTGGCAATCTGGTCCGGATATCCGCTCA
>CAZILJ010000444.1:0-12825 GCA_964539915.1 uncultured Acidobacteriaceae bacterium
GCGTTCTCAATCTGCTTCCGGCGATTCAATCGCCGATCGATTTCCAAATGGGAGATATGGAGGAAGGTTACGTGCAAACTGAGACCGCAGCAGTTACACCTTCAACGAAGATGCTTTGGATGGGAGGAATCATGAGCGCCATCCCGGTTCTGCTGGTGCTGCTAGGCAGCGTGATGAAGCTGCTGAAGTTGCCCGCCGTCCATGAGGGATTCGCCAAGGCCGGACTGTCGGAACAGCTGATTGTGCCGGTGGGGTTGATTGAACTGACGTGCGTCGTTGTGTATTTGATTCCCCGCACTGCGGTGCTGGGAGCGATCCTGATGACTGGCTTGTTGGGAGGCGCGACGATTACGACTTTGCGGATTGGGGATCCGACCTACCCCATGCCGGTTATTCTTGGGATGCTGGCCTGGGGCGGCCTGTACTTGCGGGACGCGCGGCTGCGGGCGCTCATCCCACTTCGCAGGGCGTAGCGGATCGGAGAGCCAATGACGATACGCTGAGTAAGCCCGATAGCTCGACGGGCGAGGTGCCCGTCGCTGCGCGAGTCATCCTCGCAGCAGCGGACGCGTGAGGCAAGTGGAGCCGCCGCTGCCGTTGACGCAGATCTCGCTGCCGGGGAAGGTGCGGACGTTGAATCCGGCGTGGCGGAGGCGGTCGTTCGTCTTGCGGTTCTCTTCGTTGGCAAGCAGGCGCTTATCGCCGAGCGCAAGTACGTTGCAGGCGAGCGTGTCGCGCTCCGACTCGTCGATCGAAATGAATTGGAATCCGCGCGACTTCAGCAGCTCTACCGTCTCCACCGCCAGCCAAGGCAGATCGACCACGGCGGTCTGTTCGTCGAGCAGGCTGATCAACGACATCAGATGAAGGCAAGCCGACGGTCCGGGGCCGTAGGGCAAGGGTGCGGACAGAACTTCAATCCCCTTGGGCTCGAGCAGAGCGCGCATCTGGGCGATGCCGGCGCGGTTCGTCCGATAGCCGTGCCCTATGAGCAGCGTCTTCGAGTCGAGCCAGAGGATGTCGCCAGCTTCAGTGGTTCCCGGCGCCGTGATTATGCCGAAGGTTGGAATGTCCTTCGCCTCGCAGAACGAGCCGTGATGCCGAGCCTCTGCCACGCGGTTTGGTTTGCCGGGGCGCATGAGGATCAATCCGAAATCGGTGGCGAGCGAGGCGTCATGGGCGTACACCGCGTCGAGAGACAGCGTGTCCTCGGCAGTCAGTTCGACAACCTCGGCGCCGGCGCTTTTCAGTTCGTTGACCAATTCGGCATGTTGCGACTGAGCCGTCTCGAACACGGGAGCGTGATCGAAGCCGAGTTCGCGCCAGGTGGAGAGGCGCTCTGGCTGGTTCCATCCCGCGGTTTGAGGGGAGCTTACAAGCACGCGCTGGAGTGGCCCGACCATTGAGTGGCCGTTGAACGCCAGACTTGGTTGAACAGAGATTGTCAGCGTGTGCCTTCTTTCGCTTGATTGCGCCTGAGCATAATATATATCACACGATTTTTTCTCATCAATCTCGGTAAATCTTTGATTCTATTGAAGTTACCGCCTCCAAATATCGGGAATGGCCGCCAAGACATTGAGGTGCAAGGACTTACACGTAAGACTGCTCCGGAATAAGGAGTTCGAGGAGTGAGTCGGCACAATAGCTGACGTTATTCCTTTGGGATTCCTGTCGGGGCTTTTTGTACACGATTCCAGTCTGCTCTTTTCCATATTCTCATTCTTTTTGCCCCATCCGGCGCTTGCTCAACTACCACTTGCCCACAATTGGCTTGGGGCATGGGCTGCATTCTTCGCCGCTTTGCGCTTGGACGGGACCCGCATGCCACGTCCTGAGACACGAAATCGCTTCGATATACGCCTTATTCGAGGCGGCCCTGTCGTCGTTATCCAGTCTGCCGTTGCGCTCCGGTCTGAGCCTTTTTCAGAATTGCGATTTGGCCGGCGTGGTAGAGCTCGTGTTGCGCGACTCCGTGCAGCATGTGGTAGAAATCGTAGCGCTTGCCGGGGACACGATCACCCAGGCGGGAGTCGGGCAGAGACCCGACAGTCTTTACCAAAGTATCGTGCGCGCGTCTCGTCTCCGCGATGGTCTTGCGCCATGCAGCTTCTGTCGGCGTGGACACCGGTGGAAAATTCGCCAGGCCCTTGGGTTGATGTTTTTTTCCGGCCAGCCTGACGCAGGCCGCGCTGTCCCACACCGCGATGTGCAACACCAATTCCCAGATGCTGCGAACCTCCGGGAGCGGCTTGGCGGCAGCGGCAGCAGCGTCGACATCCTGAAGTAGTTCGATCAACGCGGGCCCGTGCCACGCACTGCCGTCAAAGGCGCGGCGGAGTTGATCGGCGAGGCGAGCGGCTGCGGTTTGGCTTTCATGGCCCTGCGATTTCATCGACTTCATCCTCATTTTTCCGCTGCGACCATCGCGATTCCCGCCGCGTTCGCCGCATCGATAATCTTCTGCCCATCCAGCAGCAGGCATTTGCCCGCGTCCAGAGCGAGGCAGGATGCTCCGGCTGCCAGCATCACTTCAATCGTCTTCACACCAATCACGGGAACGTCGAAGCGCATGTCTTGATTCGGCTTCGCGATCTTCACCACCGTGAGCGCTCGGCTGAGCGTGGAGGCATCTCTGTCTAGAGACTGCATGATCTGTCCCGCCCGCTCGATGGTGGCGTCGGTGCCCTCCATGGCTTCGACTGCGACGCAGGCGGACTCGGCGATCACAACGGTCTGCCCAATGTCGTGCCGCGCCAGGTCGCGCGCTACGGTGCGACCGTAAGCAACGTTCCGCCGCTCCTGGTCGGTGGGTTCGCGTTGCGTCAGCACCCCGGTCTTCACCAGCAGTGGTTCGAGCAGCCAGGTGGAATTCTCGAGCGTGATGCCTTCGTCGGCCAGGACTTTCGCAACCGCGCCCAGCAGCGAATCGGTGTTGCGAGTGGTGAGCGAGAGCAAAAGCTTGGCCAGGCGCCAGTCCGGCCGGATGCTGGAAAAAATCTGCTTATGCCTGACCTGCCCGGCCATGATGGCCCGGCGCACGCCCTCGCTCTGAAAAGTCTCGATCAGCTTCGAGAGTTCCCCCAGCGAAAGCCAGTGAACGGCGAGCGCGCCGTGCGACTCGATATCGGGAAACGTTTCTTCCTTGATGGCGGCAACCACGACCTGGTATCCCTGAGCCCGTGCCGCGTCCAGCACGAGAAAGGGAAACTTGCCATTGCCGGCGATCAGACCCAGTTTTTCGTTCGCAAGGGGCATGAAGTAGATATGTGACAAACGCGAGGAGTCAGTCTAGCACTTGGGATCAAAAGACTGGAATGCGAAGTGTGGAAAGGGCGCGGGGGTTCGGGCACCCGGTCAACATTGCCGAATCAGGTCCAATCGGAAGTGCCGTTCATATACCGTTAATATAATGTTGCTCTGCGACACTCGATCGTTACAATGTTTTAATATTCCGATCCCTGAGGCGTGATCAGCTTCTGTTTTGTCTGGGAACTCGTCGAACCGCGAAGGAGCAACCCTCATGATTGTTGATGTGGCAACCGCCTTCCGCCTTCTACCGGGCGCGCTTGTGTTGTTCGCTGTCTCGACCCCTGTTTCGCAGGCGCAGGAGCGCGATCGCAGCAAACTGCCGGACGAGTACAAGTGGGATCTGACCGCGATCTATCCGTCGGACCAGGCTTGGCGAGCGGCGAAGGAGAAGCTTGCTTCGGAGTTGCCGAAACTTCGCGAGTTTCAGGGCGCGCTGGCTTCTTCCGCATCGCGGCTGGCGGACGCTCTGGAAACCCAGAGCAGCATCGACAAGGAACTCACGCGCCTGTTTGTATACGCCGGCATGAAATCCGACGAGGACACGCGCGTCAGCCTCTATCAGGGCATGCAGCAGGAGATGATTCAGCTGGGCTCGGTCTTCGGAACGGAAACGGCGTTCATCGAACCCGAGATTCTGAAGATGGACAACGCGACCATCGAGCGATTCGTCGGGCAAGAGCCTCGATTGCAGGTTTTCCGCCATTACCTCGAAGACATCGCGCGCCGCCGCGCTCACACGCTCAGCAACGCGGAGGAGAAACTTCTGGCAGGGGCCTCGGTGATGGCAGCCGGGCCATCCAGTGTCTATGGCATCTTTGCCGACGCCGATTTTCCGTATCCTTCCGTCACGTTGAGCGATGGCAAGACCGTCAAGCTGGATAAGGCGACTTTTTCGCTCTACCGTGCCTCACTCTCCCGTGATGACAGGAAAAAAGTGATGGAAGCTTTTTTTACCGGGCTGGGAAAATATCGCGGGACCTTCGGATCCATGATGAACTCGAATGTGGAGACATCCGTTTTTTACGCGCGCGCACGCAACTACGAGAACTCTCTGCAATCGGCCCTGGATCAGCCGAACATTCCGGTTTCTGTGTATTCGAGGCTGGTGGAGGGAGTCGATCGCAATTTGCCCACGTTCCATCGCTACCTGAAACTCCGGAAACGAATGATGGGGCTTCCCGAACTCCATTATTACGATCTGTATGCTCCGCTCGTGCCTTCGGTCGACACTAAATATGCAGTGGATTCGGCCGAGCGCAACATCCTCGAAGCACTTGCCCCGCTTGGTCCCGAATACGCCGCCGGAGCGAAGCGGGCGTTTACCGAAAGATGGATTGATATGTATCCAACGGAGGGGAAAACATCCGGGGCTTATTCGAACGGCGCGGCGTACGACGTGCATCCTTACATGCTGTTGAACTACAACGGAAAATATGACGACATGAGCACGCTGGCCCACGAACTCGGGCACACGATGCACAGCTATTTTTCGAATAAGACCCAGCCGTATCCCTTGTCGTCGTACCCGATTTTTGTGGCGGAAGTGGCGTCGACCTTCAACGAGGCGCTTCTGATCGATTACATGCTCAAGCAGATCAAAGATGATACGACTCGTCTTTCGTTGCTAGGAAACTATCTGGAGAGCTTCAAGGGCACCGTCTTTCGGCAGACTCAATTCGCGGAGTTTGAGCTGCGCATGCACGAAATGGCGGAAAAAGGGCAGCCACTCACCGGGGACGCTTTGTCGAAGCTCTACAGCGAAATCGTGAAGAAGTACTACGGGCACGATCAGGGCGTGTGCATCGTGGACGATTACATTGCCAACGAATGGGCCTTCATTCCCCACTTCTACAATCCTTTTTATGTCTTCCAGTACGCGACGTCATTCACCGCGTCTTCTGCCTTGTCGGAGAAAGTGCTGTTGGGGGCTCCCGGAGCCACCGAGCGCTACCTGAAATTCATTTCGGCCGGAAAATCGAAGTACCCGATCGATTTGCTGAAGGACGCAGGCATTGACATGACCAGTGACGAACCGCTGGACCTGACGGTCAAGAAGATGAATCGCGTGATGGATGAGATGGAGCGATTGTTGGACAAAAAGGGCACGCCGGCGGTTGGAAATTAGCGGCGGCGCGAAGGTACTTTACTTGATGAATCCTCGCTGTGACGCTTCGATGAAGCGGATCAACAGACCTACGTCTTCACCGAGATCGGATTCCGACTTCAATTTTTCCAGAGCCTGCGACGTATTCATCTTTGACGCCAGCAGAATCTTGTAGGCGTGGTGGATCTTCGCAATGCGTTGTTTCGAAAACCCGCGGCGTTCGAGGCCAACTTTGTTCAGGCCGTAGGCGTGCGTGTCGCGCGCGGCCGAGGTCATGGAGTACGGCAGAACATCCTGCGTGATCGTCGTGCCGCCTCCGATGTAGGAATGCGCCCCGATGCGCACATATTGATGCACCGGGCACAGGGCTCCGACCACAGCCCATTCTTCGACCGTCACGTGTCCGCCCAGCGTCGCGCCATTGACCAGCATGGCATGGTCCTCGATCACACAGTCGTGGCCGATGTGCGTGTAAGCCATGATGAGCAGGTGGCTGCCGACTCTCGTGAGACCTCTGCCTTTCACGGTGCCGCGATTGATGGTGACGGACTCGCGGATCTCATTGTGATCGCCGATTTCGAGCCGCGTCGGCTCGCCGTTGTAGGTAATGTCCTGCGGAGCCATGCCAATGGCACAGAAAGGAAAGAAGCCATTGTCGGCGCCGATTTTCGTCGGCCCCTCGATGGCAACATGCGATACGAGGTAGCAGCCCTCGCCAAGCTCGACGTCGGCGCCAATCACGCAGTACGGTCCGATTTTGCAGGAAGCAGGAACCTTCGCCTGGGGATCGATCAGGGCCGTGGGATGTACGTTCGTGGAAGCTGAATTCATGAGTGATGGGTCTGGGGGCGATGACCTGACGGACGATAGACGCACGGGAACCCTGTCGCCCGGATCGGCACCGGGCGATTACTGTCCCGCATTGTCGTTGGCACTTTCCAACCCGCGTCCGCGCGAGCTGTCGACCAACTGGCAGGAAACAATCGCCTCGGCCACGCGTTTCTCGCCTACGTAGGCGAAGCCTTGCATCTTGGCGGCGGTCATGCCTGGCACCGAGCGCCAGCCGGTTACCGCAACCTCCAAACGCAGCTGATCGCCCGGGCTGACCGGTCTGCGGAACTTGGCGCGCTCGATCCCGGTGAACATCATTACCTTGTCTCTGCGGTCTTCAACCTCAGTCAACAGCAGCGCTCCCCCCGCCTGCGCAATCGCTTCCACAATCAGCACTCCCGGCATGATCGGCAGGCCGGGAAAGTGTCCGACGAAGAACGGTTCGTTGATAGTTACGTTCTTGATGGCGACAATTCGCTTTTTACGCTCCAGCTCAAGCACGCGGTCAATCAGCAAAAAAGGATAGCGATGCGGCAATATCTTCAGAATGTCGTGGATGTCGAGCGCGGCCTTGGTCGAGCCCGCCGAGGAAGCCGGCACCGGGATGCTCTGATTCATGGTTCGTCTCAAAACGGCTTGAAGATTATACTGTACGACTTGCGCCCCAAGGTGCTTCGTAAGCGCTCGGCCGGAGATCAACGACGAAATGCCTGGCAAAAAAACCGCACTTGCGAAGCGATCCGACCAACCTCGATCGAAGCCAGTTCCATCCAAGCAAGTTCCATCCAATTCCGCATGGGGCGAAAGGCTGCGATACTTCGAAGGCCGCCAGAAAGATATGGTTCAGACGATTCGCGAGTTTGTCGAGATCGAATCTCCGAGCGACAACAAACTGGCAGGAGATCTGATGGGCGCATTTCTGGCGGAGCGTTTCGAGGCTCTCTGCGGAACAGCGCACGTGCATCGCGCCGAGAAATTCGCCGACAGTGTCCAGATCGACTTCCCCGGAGGCGAAAAGATCAAGCCGGTTTTGTTGCTGGGTCATTTCGATACTGTCTATCCGATGGGAACACTGGCCACCATGCCGTGCCATGTCAGGGACGGGAGACTGCACGGACCGGGTGTGCTCGACATGAAGTCGGGAATAGCGCTCATGCTTTACGCGATTGAGGCGCTGCAAAAGTGGCCTGGAGGACTACCTCGCCCGGTCACGGTGTTTCTGGTTTCCGACGAAGAAGTGGGCAGCCGTTCTTCTCGCGAAATCACCATGGCACTTGCCAGAGAATCGGCAGCCGTGCTCGTGCTGGAACCTGCCGGGCCACGCGCCGCCGTCAAAACCGCGCGCAAAGGTGTGGGCGAGTACATTCTGAACGTGAAAGGCGTGGCAGCGCACGCGGGACTTGATCCGGGGAAGGGACACAGCGCCATCGTCGAACTCGCGCGGCAAATCACCGCCCTCTCGAAGATGAATGATTTGCAGCGTGGCTTGTCTGTAAACCCGGGAGTGATTCGAGGCGGAACTCGTACCAACGTGATCGCAGCCCAGGCTACGGCGGAGATCGACGTGCGCATCAAGAAGGCGAGTCAGGCCGCGATGCTCGATCGCAAAATCCGATCCCTGAAGGCTTCCGACAAGAAGTGCACACTCAGCATCGAGGGTGGCATTAATCGCCTGCCGATGGAGCGCAATGCGGGCGTGGTCGGGCTGTACAAGAAAGCGCAGGCGATCGCGGCACAGATTGGATGGAGGCTCGAAGAAGCAGCGGTGGGCGGCGGTTCGGACGGAAACTTTACCGCCGGCATGGGAATCCCGACGCTCGATGGCATGGGCGGATCAGGCCAAGGCGCGCATGCTGTCCATGAACACATCGTGATCTCCGAATTGCCGCGCCGGGCGCTGCTTCTGGCCGGAATGATCGAAAGCGCCTGATCCGGAGAAGGATCGCATGCTGAAGTTCATGGTGGTGGTTTACCGGCGCCGAGAACTGACTCCGGAGGAATTTCGACGGCATCTGGAACAAGTGCATGGGCCTTTCGTGAAACACCTTCCGGGGGTGAAAGTAGGTGCAGAATTACGTCTGTCCTGACCCAAAACGCAAGCCGGGATGGGATGCGATCGTCGAAGTCTATTTCGAAAGCTGAGCCGCGAGGGGAGCGGCTTGGGCACACTCCGCAAGCTGCGGCGTCAGACGCGGACCTTCCCAGGTTTGCTGACTTAGAACGCACGGCGTGGTCTATCGTCGAAGAGGTCAATCTTTGGTAGCGAAGATCAGGAAATAATCCATTTTGTCGGCTTGGACAAAGTCGTATTGGCCAATCAATTTGTAGCCTGCCTGTTTGGCCTCGCGAATCACGACGTCGCGGCCGACTCCATGGTTCTCTCCGTTGCCGTTTCTATCGATCACTCCCACCTTGGCGCCGGGCCGCAGGGCTGCGCGCAGATTCTGAAGCAACGCGACGGGCTGCGCAACTTCGTGGTAGGTCTTGAGCAATAAGACGGCATCGACCGACCTGGCGGGCAGCAGCGGGTTGTCGGCCTGCCCCAGGATCGTCTTCACATTTTGTAACTGCTCCTTGCGTGCGCGGTCGTCGACGTAACGGATCGCCTCGGGATTGATGTCGACCGCGTATACCAGGCCCCTTCCGCTCATGCGCTTGGCGGCTCGAACCGTGAACCACCCGGACCCGGCGCCAATATCGGCCACAGCCTTGCCGGGCGCGATGCCGAGGATGTCCATGACGCGGTTGATTTGAAGACGGTCTTCGCGGCCTGGCGAATCGAAAATGGAGAGATCTCCGGTGTACGGTTCGCTGGTCTTGCGCTGTTCGCCCTGTGGCGCAACTGGCGACGCAGTCTGGGGTGAAGCAATTAAGACAGTCTGAACGAGGAGCGACAGCGCGATTGCGATAACGCGAGCCTTTAACATCCGAGGTTCCTCCCCAGGAGCTTATCTTTCGAGAATAGACTCTCGCAGGGTCTGCCGGTAAGCGTCAGGCGGAAAAAGCGGAGCCTGGAGGCCTGGAGGGGTCCAGCTTTGACTCTGCAGGTAGGGTAGCCTAAACTTTTCATAGGGCTACGGCCGGCTTTACGCTGCGCTTTTGGCGGCCGTCCCGGCGGAGGAATTATGGTCGAGGGTCTTTTTCAGCCTATGCATTTGCTGTTGATTGTCGCGATCGCGCTTCTGGTGTTCGGCACCAGCAAGTTCGCGGCCGTGGGCAAGGGTTTGGGCGAAGGCATCCGTAATTTCAAATCCGCGATGAAGGACCCGGACGCCGAAAAAGAAGAAGCCAGGAAAGCTGAACTAAAGAAGCAGGAAGAGGAAAAGAAGGTTTAGTTTCTGACCGTTCTTCGTCGACCCCCCTCCGTCGTTCCTCATCGCAAGCCCACTCCTCGCTCGCGCAGCATTGTATAAACCAACGCGACCGGCAGTCCCACGACGTTGCTATAGTCGCCCTCGATGCGCGGAATCCAGCGCGCAGCAATTCCCTGAATTGCATAGGCTCCCGCTTTATCCATCGGTTCGCCAGTTGCGACGTAATCACGGATCTCATCGTCGGACAACGCGCTCATGGTCACGAGCGTGGTTTCGGAAGCAGTTCTCAGCTCTCGGTTCTCAGTTCTCAGTTCTTCTTGTGAGCTTGATTGCGACCGCGCTGCATCCGGCGCCATCTCTCCCGCAACTGCTCCAATGAGACAAACCCCTGTGATGACATGGTGGAGGCGATCTGAAAGCAGGCGCAGCATGCGAGCGGCGTCGGGGGCGTCGACTGGCTTGCCGAGGATGGTCTCGTCGACCACGACAATGGTGTCGGCACCCAGCACGAGGTCCTGCGGTCGCATGCTCCAGACCGCAAGCGCCTTCTCGCGGGCCAGCCGCTCGGCACACTCGCGCGGTGATTCGCCTGGAAGCGGCGTCTCATCGATATCAGCCGGGTTCACGGTGAATGAGATGCCGGCGTTGCGCAGAAGCTCCTGGCGTCGCGGAGAAGCGGAAGCGAGTACGAGCATGCGATCTTGATTCTACTGGCAACGTACAGCTGGCGAAGATCTATCGGCTGCCCACGACTCCGCGCACCGACTCAATCAGCTTGGCCGAATCATATCCGACACCGTCTTTGAAGACTGTTTCCACGTTTTCAATGTCTTCAATCTTCCTTGACGGATCACCTTTGATCACCACCAGGTCGGCCTGCTTGCCCGCGGCAATCGTTCCGATGCGGTCTGACTCTCCCAGATATTGCGCGCCGTTGAAGGTTGCGATATGAATCGCTTCCAGCGGAGTGAATCCGGCTTCCACCAGCAATTCCACTTCGCGCTGATCGCCGAAGCCCGCGATGACTCCTCCCATGCCCGTGGGGTCGAGGCCTGCGAGCAGCAGCCCGCCTGCCTGGGCAAATGCATGTTCGAACTCGAGTTCCTTCTTGAATGCCTCCGGCCACGGTGACCATTCGCTCCCGTATCGTTTGCGGAGAAGCTCGGCATCAGTGGAGCGAACTCGATTCGCCAGCAGGGCGCTGCGCGAATCAGGTGATAAGGCATCGAGGACACGCTTCTGAACGGTCGGCCGCCCGGGAAAACTGCCCATCTCAAATACAGGCAGGGTTGACGTTACGGCAACGTGATGTTGCACAAGATGGAGTATGGTGTCGTGCATCGGCCCGGAGTTCGCGTCGAGCTTCGCCAATCCTTCCGGGTCCTCCGACTTGTCCGGACACTGGTCCGGCTTCTTGCCAGGCAAGAACTCGGTGTCCACGAAGAATCCGTGTTCCAGATCGTCGATTCCCAGATCGGCTGCCTCGCGGAAATTGACAGAGCAGAGGTGTCCCGTGACTTTCGCCCCGCGTCGGTGCGCCGCCTCGATCGCGGCGCCCAACTCGGCTCGCGTGATAAACATGTAGGCCTTGAAATTATCGACTCCTTGATCGAGCCAGAAGTTCACGGTCTTCGTCGCGTCCTCGGGGCCGGTGAGCTGGTGCATCTGCAACGCCCAGGAACCGGCACCCTCAAGGTACGGTCCCGTGACGTGCATCTTCGGTCCCGGCGTTTGCCCTGAGTCAATCTTTTTCTTGAGTTCAAGATCGGTGTAAGGCTCGAGCGATCCGGTTGTCCGGATGGTGGTCACGCCGCCGGCAAGGTACAGCCGCGGAAAGCTGAATCCCATCTCCCCGAAAATCCCGTTGCCCATGGGATAGAACATGTGGTCGTGCATCCCGACGAGGCCGGGAATCACGCTGTCGCCATGCAGGTCGAGCACCTGCGCATTTTTGGGGACAGTCGCCGCCGAGGCGTCGCCGACCCACCCGATCTTTCCCTGGCTGAGAATGATGGTCTGATCCTCGCGCGCCGCCGCGCCAGTACCGTCGATGACGCGCACATGAGTCAGAGTGACGACGGGTGCATCGACGGTCACGAACTGGCGCACGTCAGGCGAGCGCGTTTGCGCGGCAGCAACAGCGCAACCAAGCAACAGCAGAATGAAAACGCTACGCATGCTTCCTCCATGAGTTGCGATGAGATTGTCAGAACCAGGTGACCGCGCGATACTTGCGGTACTCCTCTCCGAATGCTGCCTCAAGGACGGACGATTCTTTTCGCGCGCGCCAAATCTGCAGCGGAATCACGACGAGAAAAATCAACAGAAATATCGGCCGCCCCAGCACAAGAATCAGACCCACAATCACACACGAGCCGAAGACATAGATCGGATTCCGGATCCTGGAATAGAGCCCGCCAGTGACCAGTTGCTTCGCCTGCGCCGAAACCGTAAACGACTTGCCAAGCTGGACGCGAGCGGTCGTCCAAAGGACGAATCCCGCAATCATCGAGCACATGCCGAACGCTGGCATCGCAGTCCAAGCCGAGGGCGGATGCTTCCAGATCATGACGGAGAGAACGATCCCGACCATCAGGGTCAGCGCGATGTTGACTCGTGTCATTGTCCACGCTCCGGGTGATGAGGGTAAATCAGGAACGCAAGGCTGGCAAGATCGAGGCGATGGATGATCGAGGCGATGGATCGAAGCGATGGATCGAAGGCCCTGCTAAAATCAAAGATTAGCCATCCTCCATGGACGCCGTTTTCATCCGCAATTTCGCGATCATCGCGCATATCGACCACGGCAAATCCACGCTGGCTGACCGCCTGCTGGAGTTGACCGGATCGCTCACGGCGCGCGAAATGCAGGCCCAGGTGCTGGATTCGATGGATCTGGAGCGCGAGCGCGGCATCACCATCAAGGCTCACGCCGTCCGCATGATGTACACCGCGCACGACGGCCAGACCTACCAGCTCAACTTGATCGATACGCCCGGGCACGTGGACTTTTCCTACGAAGTCTCGCGGTCCCTTGCATCGTGCGAGGGCGCGCTGCTGGTGGTCGATGCATCGCAGGGTGTCGAGGCCCAGACGCTGGCGAATTCCTATCTTGCGATTAATCACGGGCTCGAAATCATTCCCGTCATCAACAAGATCGATCTGCAAAGCGCCGACATCCCGCGCACCAAGGAGATGATCGAAGGCGCCGTCGGTCTCGATGCGTCGGATGCGGTGTTGATCAGCGCCAAGACGGGACAAGGC
>CAZILJ010000445.1:0-2002 GCA_964539915.1 uncultured Acidobacteriaceae bacterium
TGCGCGCCGCCAAACTCGCGAGCGAAGGTGGAGTCCATGTGGCCATCGTGAATGGGCGACATCCCCAGGCGATCACTCTGGGCACACAGCGCAAGATCGGAACCTATTTTCCGCCGCGGAAGGACAAGTAAAACACACCCATGGCAGCCACCACCCTTACCGCCGCTTCGACGCAGCAGAAATTGCTGCGCGCACGCACCGCATCGGCCAAGCTGGCATTGCTTCCCGCGAAGGAAAAAAACGAGCTTCTGCTGGCGATATCCGATGCGCTCGAAGCGAACGAAAAGAGCATTCTCGAGGCCAACCACGCGGACATGGAGAATTCCGATCTCGAAGGCGCGATGCGCGACCGCCTGCTTCTGACTTCGTCGCGAATCCATGACATGGCTCGCGGCGTGCGTGAGGTCGCAGCCCTGCCCGATCCCATCGGCGAAACTTTGGCGGAGTGGACCAAGTCAAATGGCCTACGCATTCGCAAAGTCCGCGTTCCGCTCGGCGTGGTGGGAATCATCTATGAGTCGCGCCCAAACGTGACCGTCGATACGGCCGCGCTGGCGCTGAAGAGCGGCAATGCCATCGTACTTCGGGGCGGCAAAGAGGCATCCCACAGCAGCCGTCGACTAGTGGAGATTATGAACGCGGTCCCTGGCCTGCCCGAGGGAGCAATCGAACTGCTCGATTCGAGCACACGGCAGACGGTGCAGGACTTGATCAAAGCCCATGGACTAGTCGACGTCATTATTCCGCGCGGCGGCGCAGGGCTCATTCAGTTCGTGGCTGAGAATTCCTCGGTGCCGGTCATCGAGACCGGGGCAGGGAACTGCCACATCTTCGTCGACGAATCGGCCGATTTCGAAATGGCCGATCAAATCGTCATCAATGCCAAAACTCAGCGCCCCTCGGTCTGCAACGCCGCCGAAAAACTGCTGGTGCATCAACGCATCGCCGCGCGATATGTGCCCCGCATCGTCAAGAAGCTCATCGACGCCGGGGTTGAAGTCCGAGGCGATGGCAAAGCTCGAACGTTATCCGCCGGATTACCCATGGGCTCCGCGGCCGAGCAAGACTGGCACGAAGAGTATCTCCGGCTGTGCATGGCCGTGGCCGTAGTCGCCAATGTCGACGAAGCTATCGTTCACATCAACCGATATTCGACCAAACACAGCGATTCCATCGTTACGAAGAAAGACGCGAACGCCCGCAAATTCCTGCGCGGCGTCGATTCGGCTGCTGTCTACTGGAATGCCTCCACCCGCTTCACCGACGGCGCCGAATTCGGCTTCGGCGCCGAAATGGGCATCAGCACCCAGAAACTCCACTGCCGCGGTCCCTTCGCCCTGGCGGAACTGACTTCGTCAAAGTACGAGATTGTGGGCAACGGGCAAGTGCGCTAGCGCAAACCTGCATACGCAGACCGGTGCATGCCCGACGCAAGATGGGGAATATGGTGGGATCGCAGGAGCAAAATCCGTGCTTGCACCACACCAACGACCGCTTGTGCTACCTTACTAACTTTCACAACCGATCCCATGAAACTCTTTTCTACAGTATTTCTCTTTTTCGCCCTCATACTTAGCGGTTCATCGACACGAGCCGACGGAAATTCGCCGGCTTCTTCCTCTCCCGTCATCTTCGGTTTTCGCGACGCGACTGCCGAACAAGCCACGGAATCACGCTTCCTGGCAGTGCCCGACTCCAGACTTGCCGAAGAGCATCTGCGCATCCTGACCAAAGTTCCTCACATGGCGGGTACCCTCGAGGACAAAGCGACCGCCGACTACGTGGCGCAGAAATTCCGCAACGCCGGCCTCGACACTCAAATTGTCGAATACAAGGTCTGGATGAACTATCCTGCGGAAATCAAAGTCGACATGACCGCTCCCCCTGGGATTGAAATGCACGGCCCCACGCGCGAGCGCGTCGACAACGATCCTTTTCAGGACGACCCTCGCGTGGTCATGCCCTTTAACGGCATGTCGCCTTCGGGCGATGTCGAGGCCGA
>CAZILJ010000446.1:0-2421 GCA_964539915.1 uncultured Acidobacteriaceae bacterium
CGGGACTGAAACGGTCAAAGATTAGGCGCGCCGCGTCTAAAGCGGCTTGGATACGCAGCAAAATGTCAGCGTAGGAAGAGGTCATTGACTCCTGAAACGTATTCATGCCGTCACGCTCATGGGCATCAAGCCCACAACATGCGCACTCCCGTAAGCAGCAGCAAGGCGCACAGGATTCGCCGTAACCACAGCATGGGCACACGCGTCGCCAAATGCGAACCCAGCAATCCGCCGGGAATCGAACCAATCAGCAGCGAAGCCACCAGCCCCGGGTCTACGTTTCCTAGTCGGAAATGAAGAAAGCCAGTGACTCCCGTAAGTATGACTGCATGCAGAATATCGGTTCCGACGTTTACCTTCGGGGGGAAACTGTAGAACAGCAGCAGCAACATCATAATGATGCTGCCCGAACCAACTGATGTCATGCCCACGAGAAAACCGGCCACCAGTCCGATCAGCGCCATGCCCATGAATCCCTTTGCCGTGGGTGGGCGATTGGCGACTCGCTCTTCGATTTTCTTCTGCAACAGCAGCAGCAGCGGAATCACGATGAGCAGAACACCCACCGCAGTTTTGATGAAGCTGTTGACTCCGTCGCCATACAGGTGCCGGATGTGCATCAGCAACTTCACTCCACCGATGGAACCGGGAATACTTCCTGTCGCCAGCGCGATCACGACTTTGCGCCGGACCGTCCCTTTTCTCAGGTGCAACAGGCTTGCCGGGATTTTCGTGAAAAAATTGAACAGCGCGTCCGATCCCACGGCCATGATCGCCGGTACGCGCAAACCAAAGATCAACACGGGGAGCAGCAGAACTCCGCCCCCCACGCCGGTCATGCCGATGAGCACGCCGACAACAAAGCCAACCATAATCTTGGCTGCGATCAGTGACATAATCGGTCCAGGTTATTCTGACGCCCGGTTTACTCCGATGAAGCCTTCGCGCTCCAGGTGCAAAATAATTTCCTGGGACGCTTCTTCCGGTGACAGGTCGCCCGTATTGATCGTGACTTCGGCATCCGCGGGAGTTTCGTAGGGATCCGAGATCCCGGTGAATTCCTTGAGAATTCCGGCGCGCGCCTTGGCATACAGCCCCTTACGGTCGCGCTGCTCACAGACTTCGACCGAGGTCGCAATGTGCACCAGAATGAATCCCCCGAAGGGTTCGATCAGTTGGCGCACGTGCTTTCGCGTCGCGTCATACGGCGCGATAGGCGCGCAGATCGCGATGCCGCCGTTTTTCGTGATTTCCGAGGCGACGTATCCGATGCGGCGAATGTTGATGTCGCGATGCTCTTTCGAAAACCCCAGTTCCGAGGAAAGATGTTTACGCACCAGGTCCCCGTCGAGCAGAGTCACAGGGCGTCCACCGACCTCCAGAAACTTCGTCATCAGGACATTCGCAATGGTCGACTTGCCCGAACCCGAAAGTCCGGTGAAGAAGATGGTCACGCCCTGCTTGGCGCGCGGCGGAAAACTCCGGCGCAGCTCCTGAACAACTTCTGGATAGGTAAACCAGGCAGGAATGTCACGGCCTTCATTCAGTCGATCCCGCAGTTCGGTTCCCGAGATGTTCAGAACCTTGTCGCCCTTTTTGACCTCATCGTCCGGGACGTAACGATCCTCATCCTCCAGGTACACCATCATGCTGAAAGGCACCATGGTGACGCCGATGTCGCCTTCGTGCTTCTGGAAGACTTCCTGAGCCTCGTAGGGACCATAAAACGGCTTGCCGTCGGTATCCTTGCCCGGCCCGGCATGATCGCGGCCGACAATGAAATGAGTGCAGCCGTGGTTCTTGCGAATCAATGCATGCCAGATCGCCTCACGCGGTCCGCCCATGCGCATGGCCAGGGGCAATAGAGAAAGCTTCTGGGTTCCCTGCGGATACTTCGAACTCAACAGTTGGTAGCAGCGTACGCGCGTGTAGTAGTCGACGTCGCCTGGCTTAGTCATCCCCACTACCGGATGAATCAGCAGGTTGGCTTCAACTTGCTTGGCGGCGCGGAACGTCAGTTCCACGTGCGCCCGATGCATGGGATTGCGTGTCTGGAATGCAACCACCCGTCTCCAGCCCAGGCGTGCGAAATCGGCGCGCAGTTCCGCCGGCGTGAAGCGCAGCGTACGGAAGTCGTAGTGCGAAGGACTCTGCAGACCCTCAACCCGCCCGCCAACGTACCAAGGGTTCGCCTTGTTCAGGGCATAATCCGCGCCAGGGTGAGCCTTGCTGGTGCTGTTGAATACCGCTTTGGCTTCGGCCTTGCGGTCGGGTTGCCAAACTTCTTCCACGTGCAGTACTGCCAGCATTACGCCCTCGGCATCGCGCAGCGCAACCTTGCTGCTGCCGGGGGTTAGTTTCTTGGCAAATTCTTCTGTGACATCCAGCGTGAGCGGCGTGGGCCATAGCAAACCGCTGGCC
>CAZILJ010000447.1:0-3774 GCA_964539915.1 uncultured Acidobacteriaceae bacterium
GCGAATCGAATTTGGGGGTTGTAGAGCGGCGTGGGGACCTTACAAAGTGCAAAGCGCCAGCGACCGAATGGTCTCGCCAGGGACACTACCGGGCGCTGCCATTTCAGAGCCCAAACTGAACCGCTACATTGGATGCACAACTATAAAAAGCATATATCAACCAATGGCAGTTCAACTTTATGTATCATGCCCAGACGCTTGAAACGCAAGCAGTTAGCCATCCGCGCTCTTAGCGTCCTCGGGGCTTGAGCTTTTCTCCGGTCGCAGCAACGGAAACAGGATCACGTCCCGAATCGTATGCGAGTCGGTCAGCAGCATGCACAGGCGATCCACGCCCACGCCGACGCCGCCCGCCGGCGGCATCCCATACGATAGTGCACGGATATAGTCCTCATCCATCTGGTGCGCTTCGTCATCCCCGCGCTCGCGTTCCTTTAATTGCCCCTCGAACCGCCGCCGCTGATCCTCCGGATCGTTGAGTTCACTGAACCCGTTGGAAATTTCCATCCCGCCTACAAAGATCTCCCAGCGCTCGGTCCAGTCGGGCTCCTCAGGCTTCTGCTTGGATAGCGGCGAGATCGCGGTTGGATATTCATAAATAATCGTCGGCTGGTTCAGATGCTCTTCGGCTACGGCCTCGAAGAGTGCAGCGACGGCTGCGCCCGCACTCCCGCCCTTAGCCAACTCCCTCCGGATCAATTCGAATGCTACAGACGTTTTCTCCGGCCTGCCTTGGGCAATTCCGGATTGCGCTACCCTCATCCTATCCGCAGCTCTTTCGAGGAGGGCATCGACGGCTTCCCCACCGGAAAACTCGCTCATCTCCGGCTTCGCTCCCGCCGCTTCGGGCCAGTAATGGATGATCGCCTCGCGCATCGTCATGCGCTGCCAGTTGGCCCAATCAATTTCCTCCTCGCCCCACTTTGTTTTCGTTCCGCCGGTCACGTCCTTCGCCGCCTGCGTGATGATTTCCTGCGTAAGATCCATCACGCCCTGGTAGTCGGTATAAGCTTGATAGAACTCGAGCATCGTGAACTCAGGATTCCAGCGCCATCCGAGGCCCTCGTTGCGGAAGTTGCGGTTGATCTCGTAGACGCGATCCAGGCCGCCCACCACCAGCCTCTTCAAGTAAAGCTCCGGTGCGATGCGCAGATAAAGATCCATGTCGAGCGTGTTGTGATGCGTAACAAACGGACGCGCGACGGCGCCGCCGGCAATGGGTTGCATCATCGGCGTTTCGACCTCGATGAATCCATGCGCATCCAGCGTGCGCCGCATTGACTGCACAAGCTTCGTCCGCTTCAGAAAAACTTCTCGGACCTCCGGATTCATCACCAGATCGACATAGCGCTGGCGGTATCGCAGTTCCACGTCGGTCAGCCCGTGCCACTTCTCCGGTAACGGCAGCAGATCCTTACTCAGAAAGGTGATCTCTTCCACGTGCACGCTCAGTTCGCCCGTCCGCGTGCGAAACAGATATCCGCTGACACCGATGTGATCGCCCAGATCGAGCAGCTTGTACAACTCAAATCCCTTGTCTCCGACGGCATCTTTTTTTACATAAATCTGCAAGCGTTTTCCATCTTGCTGAAGGTGCGCGAACCCGGCCTTGCCCATCAGCCGAATCGCCATGATGCGCCCCGCCACCCGCACGTTCACTCGCGTTTGCTCGAGCTCCTCGCCGCTTCTTGCCGTGTAGTTCGCGAGAATCTTCTCGATCGTGTGCGTGAACTCGAACTTGCTGCGGTACGTCGCCTGGCCCAGTGCTTCAATCTTCTTCAACTTCTCGCGCCGCAGTTGGTAGACATCGTCGTCGAATGCCAAAGGGGTCCTTTATTCCTGGTGAGGATGGCTGATTATAAACAATCCATTCGACCTGGCCTGGGAGCCGTTCTGCTGATCTTCTCGCCGGTGAGATACCTGAACTATTTTTTCTCTCGGTTCGGATAAAATATTGATTCCTTTGTAGTTCGCAGGTAGAGGCATCTTAACGGGCACGCAAAATGTTGATTCGAAATAGGTTGCACGCAAAACATTCCGGAGTAAGGAGTCCAAGGCGCATGGCAGTGCCGACGCTACGTCGTTCGAGCTTTCCCGAAGATTGCGCACCAGCCAATTTTTCTCTCTTCTCGGAATCCTCAGTAGAGGTTGTTCGTCACAAGAGGTGCGATTTAGCTGTGGAAATGTGAAGATTCTCCTTTGCGCCACAACTATAAAATCCATTTTCAGGCACCGTAGCGGCAGTTCGACAAGGGCATGGACTATCAGGACGCTCGGATCGCAGAGGTTTACGACCTCGCTAACCCTTGGGCAGAGGATGCCGACTTCTACTTCTCCCTCGCCGGACCGCACCCATGTCGTGTCCTCGACCTCGGTTGCGGTACCGGCACGCTCTGCTGTGCCCTCGCCGAACGTGGTCACCGGGTGACGGGGGTTGATCCGGCGGCGGCGATGCTGGCTGTGGCCAGAAGCAAACCTCACGCGGAATTGGTTGAGTGGGTCGAGTCCCGCGCGCAGAGCTATAAGACGCACCGGCGCTTCGACCTGATCGTCATGACCGGACATGCTTTCCAAATCCTGCTTACCGACGAAGATGCGTTAGCGGTATTGAAGACCATGCGTGGCCATCTCCAGGAGGGCGGCAGGGTTGCATTTGAGACTCGCAATCCACGCCTGGATTGGGCCGGCGAGTGGGCGGGGCGGCCTCCCTTGATCCGCACTTTGCACGGCAGACAACTTCTCGAGACGCTGGAGATCACTGGCGAGGACGGTGAATTCATCTCGTTCGAGACTTTCTACTGCTTCCCGCAAATGACGCTGACCACGAGCAGCACGCTGCGGTTTCCATCGCGAGAACATGTCGGAGCCCTGATCGCCCGTTCGGGACTGGTGATCCGTTGCGTGTTCGGAGACTGGAATGCCGGCCCTTTCGAGGCCGGACGCTCGCGAGAAATTATCTTTATCGCGGAGATCGCCGGTTAGCGTGCCGACAATTTTGGGGGCGGTTGACAGATCGCACGACAACTATCGGCTAGGGTGGCACGACGAGAAGGTTTCGGATGAGTTCGGCCCGAAACTATGCCGACGGCGTTGTTCGAGTTCGCTCTGAACCCGCCTTCTTAAATTGAGACATGGGAGACAATAAACCGAGGGTGCCCATTCTTGTGTTCTTTGCAAAGGGTGTGCACCTCGAAACTTCGCCCCGGGACTTTGAAACCCAGCCGTTGAGGCCGGCGATTGCCCTACTTCGAAAACCGCGAAAGACGGGGCAGCCACTTCCTTGGTCGTGCATGCAAGATCAAAACCCGGGCGACCCGTCCTTCAATCGACGCTTGCCTCTTCACTTGATGGCTCCGTACTTCTTGAGGATTTGAGTGGTCTTCGCAATCGGCAGTGACTCGATCGTGTGACCGTGACCGGTCATGGTGCTGGCGCGAAACATGGAGTTGTACACCGCCTCCTCGGTGGCTTCGATCGCGGCGAGAAACAGTGGCGAGATCGCATCATTGGTGAGAACTTCCATTGGCTGGGTCACCGCCTTGGCGTTTGCGTGGATGCGAACCTGCGGAGCCGTCGAGAACGCGATCGCGTAGTCCCCGCTGCCGTTCGAACCCGCGCTCCCCGTGCGAGCCAATCCCAGCCACGCCCGCGCTGCCAACCGCTTCAGGTTGCGCGCATCGAGAGGCGCATCGGTGGCGACAATCATCATGCACGATCCGTCGGCCCGATCCCGTCCGTTGCCGGGCTGCTGAAGTTCGTGACGCAGGTAGTATT
>CAZILJ010000448.1:0-3891 GCA_964539915.1 uncultured Acidobacteriaceae bacterium
CGCGGGTTTGCCGGAAAACGAAGGTTTTTGATTTAGACCTCAGGCTTTGGACCTCAGTCGTGGCTCCTTTATTGCGGGCGACTGGGCTAGTTTAGGAGTTTCTTCAGATCTCTCCATTGAATGAGGATGACGTGGTTGTCCTGGAGAAGCTTCTTGAATTCTGGACTGGTTACAACGTTGTAGTCGCGCTGGCGCCATGCCGCGCCGTAATCGACGTGATCGACCATGACCGCTTGCAGTTCCGCGTCGTCGTAACCGAGGTGGACGATGATTTCGGTTACGCCGGGTTTCAGGTTCCGGATCGCGTTTGCGTAGAAGTTGTTCCAATCTCCTGGATGGACCGAAGGATCGGCGATCAGTACAGAATTCAGGAGGACATCCTTGTCGGAGAGAATTGACGAGAGCGCGGTTGGGGTATCTGGAGCGATGAACGCGAGGAAGGGCAACTTGTATTCGCGGGCGACTTTGACGTACACGGCGAAGAGGTCGGGACGGGAGAAGAGCGCGCCCATGTGGCTGTCGAGGTGGGTGGGATGAATTCCCATCGCCATGGCGCGTTCGATCTGTGCGCGAATCTCGCGCTCGGCTTGGTCAGCTTTCAAGGCGCCCACGGCCAGTGGCGTGTCTGGCCAAAGATATCCGGCCGGATCGAGAAGGCTCGGGACCGCGGCTTTTGATTCAACCGGACCCCAGCGGTAGGTTTTCCACTCGCTGGTGAGAGTCAAGTGCAGGCCCAGGTCCGCGTAAGGATGGGCTTTGGCGTAGGCAGCCACCTCGGTCAACCACGGGCAGGGCACCATGATGCTCGCAGAAGTCACGGCATTCTTGTCGAGCGCGTCGAAGCTGGCAGCATCTTCGGAATGCGCGACCGCCAAATCGTCGGCATGGAGGATGAGGAGTTTTGAATCGGCAGGATAGCCCAGACGCTCGGCTATGGTTTTCGATTGTCCGAGGGCGCTGGTTAGAGGCAACAAGAAAAGGGTAATCGCCACAGCAAAGTTGCCTAGACGCATGGAAGACTCCAGGGAACGGTTTTGCGAGCGTAAAGAGTAACACCGTTCGGGGAAGTCTGGTACGTTGCGATTGCGTTAGGGAAAGTCAAATCGAAGACCGCAAAGGATCTTGATTTGTTTACGAACCCGCGCTCGTCTCGCTCTTGCCGCTGCGCGCCATCAGTTCCTGGATGGCTTCGCGGGGAGATTTCCCTTGATGAAGGATAGCGTGCATCTGTTCGGTGATGGGCATTTCCACCCCGCGCGCATGGGCGAGCCCGACGGCGGCGGTCGTGGTGAAGACTCCTTCGGCAACCATGCCGTGCATGCCGGCAATGATGTCGGAGAGATTTTGTCCACGGCCGAGTTCTACGCCAACGCTGCGATTTCTCGACAATCCGCCAGTGCAGGTGAGCACGAGATCACCCAGACCAGCCAGGCCCGCCATGGTTTCGGCACGGCCTCCGCAAGCCACGACGAGGCGGGTCATCTCCGCCAAGCCGCGCGTGATGAGAGCAGCGACGGAGTTGTGACCGAAGCCCAGACCATCGCAGATTCCGGCGGCAATGGCGACGATGTTCTTCAGTGCACCCCCGAGCTCGACGCCGGTGACATCGCTGTTGGTATAGACGCGAAAACTCGAATCGCTGAATTCCTTCTGCACCGTGTTCAACAGAGCGGCGTCCTCGGACGCGATGGTGATCGCCGTGGGGTCGCCGCGAGCAACTTCCTGGGCGAAGGACGGACCGCTGAGAGCTCCAATGGCGGGAGCAGGGGCGTCATCACGCTTCAGGACGTGGGCGATCACCTCGGTCATGCGCAGCAGAGAACCTTCTTCCAGACCTTTGGTCGCGCTGACGATCAAAGTCTGCGGTTGCATGAGCGGCCGCATACGGTCGAACAGGGAACGGCAGTGTTGCGAGGGCATTACGCTGACGACGATCTGTGCACCCGCGAGAGTGGCGGCAAGGTCGGTGCTGGCAGTCACCGAGTCTGGAATGCGGCGGCCGGGAAGAAATTTCTCGTTGATCCGCCTCGACATGATCGATTCGCAAACGTCGGCCTCATGGGCCCAGAGGCGGACGCTGTGGGTTCCCTTGCGTCCGAGGACGATGGCGATGCCCGTTCCCCACGCGCCCGCTCCGATGATGGCGATGTCGCTCATGCGTGCCTCGACCCGAATCGATGTTCGGTGCCCGCCAACAGACGACGGATGTTCGCATAATGTTTCACGACGATGAGGACGGATGCAATCGCCATGAAGGCCAGGGCCAGAGCAGTGTTGCCGTATTCGTGGAGAAGCAATGCGAGGTGAGGAAAGGCCGCGACCGCGGCGATGGATCCGAGCGAAATATAACGGAAGAGAACTACGAGGATGAAAAATATCGCTGCCGCCAACAGAACCGCTTTAGGAGCGATCATGGCGAATGCGCCCAGTCCGGTGGCGACTCCTTTGCCGCCGCGAAAGTTGAGCCAGAGCGGAAACATATGGCCTATTACGGCGAAAAGCGCGGCCAGGGCTCCGCAGGTGGCGAAGTCTGGTGACGAGGGCGGCAGGATCGTTCGCCAAGGAATTTGGGAAGCAGAGACGCGGCCGAAAAGAGTCGGGCTCAGGATGATCCCAATCGCCACGGCGGTCGATCCTTTTAGCGCGTCCAACAGGAGAGTGAGGACGCCCAGGGCGGGAGACTTGCGCGAGACGTTGGTGGCTCCGATGTTGCCGCTGCCGATGCGGCGCACGTCTTCGCCGCGGAAGATGCGCACCAGAAGATAGCCGAAGGGGATCGAGCCCAGCAGATAGCTGATCGCGGCGATGAGCAGGAGTCTCGGCATAGTTGCAACTTCTGAAGCGGCTGCTCGGGCCGGGACAGAGCCGGCCTCGGGACGCCGGCGCTACTTTAAGTCAAAAGCTGCCAGCTTTGTGTACTTCGATCCTTTCGGTGATAGTTGGCTCTGGTACAAAAAGAACTTGCGGGCCGTCATGGTACCAAACTCCGGCGTGGGTAGGACGCTCAGTTTCTCCTGCAGACCCTGGAAGGCGCGATTGGGGCCGTCAGTGTTGTGCCGTCGCGCAGAGCCCGAGCCGCCTGCGCCACGCGCCAGCGTCAAATGAGGACTGAAAGCGCGATCTTCCTTGGGGATTCCAAGCGCCGCCGTTTTGTCATCAATGGCTGCCGCCAGAGTTGCCAATTGCGGGCCCGCTTCGATGCCAACCCAGAAGACGCGAGCTGATCTTGCCGTTGGAAAGAAACCATAGCCGCGAAACTGAATTTCTGCGGTGCGCGCCGACACGTTGCTCAACCCCTGCTTGATCTGGTCGACCACGGATTCTGGTTGCTCGCCGATAAATTTCAGAGTGACATGCAGGGATTCCGGCCTCATCCAGCGAGCGTCGGCCGCGAAACCGCTCACGCCTTCCACGAATCGGGCAATGCGTTCGCGGACGGCTTCGTCGATGTCGAGAGCAATGAAGAGGCGCATAAGACAGCTTCTAGCTCCTAGCTGGAACCTTCTCAAACCGGAATTCCGAAGTCACAAACAAATAAATTCAGGACAGCAAAAGCAAGGCCGAAATCGACAGCGATTCGCTGGTGCCTGGGAGCTAGTAGCTAGAAGCTCTGTCACATCAGCTGCTTCCTCAACATATCCAACGCCATCGTGGACGCGAAGCGGCGGATGCGTTTGCGGTCGCCGGGGAAGTTGCGCTGGATCACTTCGGTTCCGCGGTCGCTGGCAACTGCGTGGAACACCATGCCCACAGGCTTTTCCACAGTGCCGCCATTGGGACCGGCCACGCCCGTGATGCCTGCGCCCAGCGTCGATTCGCAGCGATAGCGAATGCCTTCCGCTAAGGCAGCGGCCACTTCTCGGCTGACGGCGCCGTGGCGGTCGATCATTT
>CAZILJ010000449.1:0-4752 GCA_964539915.1 uncultured Acidobacteriaceae bacterium
CAGCGCCGAGAGACGAGCCGGTCCTTCCCCGGTGAGGACATCTTGCTTGCGCAGGCGCCGCAGCAGGTGGATGGCAGCAGAGTGCAGCCGGTCTGCAATCGCGAGCGCATCGGGATTCATAGGAGACTCTGGCAACCGATCTTCAAACCGACACATTTTTCGCTTGACGGCAGCAGCCAAATATTGTTAGCTATGCTAACTAATATGACGGGAGGAGGTCAAGATATGAATACTGCTACGACGGGGGTCGGAATCGCGCGCATCGGACAAATCGCCATCAACGCCCAGGACGTGGACCGCGCCTGCGCTTTCTATCAAGATACACTCGGACTGAAGCTGCTTTTCAAGGCCGCGCCGGGACTCGCGTTTTTCGACTGCGGCGGAGTGCGTTTGATGCTGACGCGTCCGGAAAAGCCTGAATTCGACCATCCTGGCTCGATCCTCTACTTCGCAGTCCCCAACATTCAAGCCGCGCACGCCAGAATGAAAGAGAACGGCGTTCGTTTTGAGGACGAGCCCCACGTGGTTGCGAGAATGCCGAATCATGATTTGTGGATGGTGTTCTTTCGCGACTCGGAAGGGAACTTCATGGGACTGATGAGCGAAGTGGCGAAGTAACGACGATAGATCTGAGGCGCGGGACGTCAAACGCGGACCTCAGTTCGCAACTCACCTGCGTGTCCCTGGTTGGCCGGATGGTCTTAACTTCGTCCTCAGTCCCGCCCTCGGAATCCCCGGTTCTGTTTTCCGTAAGGGAATGCGTGTGCTGGCGGCGAAGTTGGGAACTGCCTGAGAGATTTGCGACTGCGATCCCAGGACTCATGCCCAAAGGCGAAGTCCTGCGTTCGCACGCCTCCCCACTGACCCTGTTATCATCGCTGGCGGAGTGATGTGCGGTATGCAGGATTTTGAAGACGACGAAGTACCCATTCTTTCCGAACGAGGAAGAGGAGAAGGATTCATGGAAGAAGCTCCCGCTACAGGCTCGGGCGCTGCGCGCCGTAACGAAGATATTGCGCTGGATCTGATGAAATTCATCGCCATGACGACAGGGTATGGACGAACCACCTCGTCGGGCGTGGGGTTTCAAGGCACCGGCTCCGCCGCCAAGCCGGAAGACTACGCCACACATTTGCTTGAGCTATACGGCAGGTGCCTGGGCGCGGTGGGCGCGAAGAAGTAGCCACCACCGGCTTGCCAGGACAGCAATCCGTCAGCGTTCCGTCATCGGGCCGGTGTACGGAGTCCCCAACTGATCGAACAAGAAACTGAGAACATCCGCATTCTGCTCGATGGCTTCGTCGAGAGAGGTTCCGATGCCATGGCCGGCACTCGATGAGGTGCGCAGCAGGATAGGGCGACCGGAGCTGTCGGCCGCTTGGAGGCGCGCGATCATCTTTCGCGATTGCATCGGGTTGACGCGGTGATCGTTTTCCCCGGTGGGCATCAGAATCGCGGGATAGGCCGTGCCTTCTTTTACGTGATGGTAGGGCGAGTATGCATAGAGCGCCTTGAATTGCTCGGGATCTTTCACGGTCCCGTATTCGGTCACATTAAAAGCTCCGTTCGGATCGAGTTCAACCCGCAGCATGTCGTAGATTCCCACAGACGAAACCACCGCACGAAACAGGTCGGGACGTTGGGTGAAGGCTGCCCCCATGAGCAGGCCTCCGTTACTGCCGCCGAGAATGGCCAGATGAGACGGTGAGGTATATTTCTCCGCGATCAGATATTGGGCGCAGGCAATGAAGTCGTCGAACACGTTCTGCTTGTGAGTCAAGTTCCCGGCCGCATGCCATTCCTCGCCGTATTCGGCGCCGCCGCGGAGACTGGAGCGCACCAGGATGCCACCCTTGTCCAGCCAAACGCGCGCGAACGACCCTGCGAAGCCGGGTTTCGTACTGATTCCGTATCCGCCGTAGCCGCTGAGCAGCGTGGGATTGGAGCCATCGAGCTTCGCTCCCTTGAGCCGAATGATGTTGATGGGAATACGTGTCCCGTCTTTCGAGGTGGCGAAAGCGCGGACAACTTCGGCATCGTCGAAGTGAATGGGAGAAGTCTGGAACAGCGCCGTACGAACAGCTTTCCCGGTCGCGGCGTCGAAGCGATACCAGGCTGCCGGTTCGAGATAGGTTGCCATGAAGAACAGCACATCGCCGCCACCCACGGGCACGACCTGCCCGACCGAGGAGATCGCCGGCAAAGTGGGCGCGGGAAGCGCCTTGCCCTGTGTGTCGAAAACGCGCACGCGCGACGGTCCCCCAACCACGTCAATCACATAGAGATGGCCAAAGGTGGGAGTGAAATTCTCGATCGAAGCTCGGTCGCTCTCCTCGGCTCCGCCCGAGGTTTGAGGGACCACAACCTTGGCTTGCGCCAGATCGAGCTTTTCGACGCTGGTCTGCGCGTGGTCGCTCTCGACGAGCGGCAGGCGTAGAATCTGTCCGCGCGGCGCGTCTTTTCGCGAGAGCAGGTAGAGCGCCAGATCGGCGCCGAACTTCAGGGAGACGATTCCATCTTCGAAACGCGTGAGCTGCGTCCAGTGGCCGTCTAAATCCACGACATAGTGCGCGAATTGGCCGCCGTCCCCGTTGCCCACCGCGGCGAGCAGCCAGCGGCCATCGTCGCTGGTGCGGAGTTGAATCTCCGCAATGCGCGGGAAATCCTTGCCGAGGACGTAGGTGTCCTGCTTCGCCTCGGTACCGAGCTTGTGAAAGTAAACTTGCTGGTAGAAGTTGGTGTCTTCGGCGGGACGCTCATCGCCTTGCGGATAGCGGGTGTAGTAGAAGCCGGTGCTATCGGCCTTCCATGCAATGCTTCCCCCCGCGGTGGCGAAATTCACGCGGGGCACGACGTCGGCAAGTTCCTTGCCCGTAGCGACGTCGAAAACGTGCGCTGACGCATCTTCAGAACCATGTTCCGAGAGTGCGGCCGCGACATACTTCCCGCCGAAAGATGGCACATAGAAATCCATGGAGACCGATCCTTGGCTGCTGGCGGCATTGGGATCAAAGATGACTGCGGCACTGGCCGGGTCGTCGGCCGAACGCATCACCACGAGCATCGGCTGCTGCTTCGGAGGCTGATTCTTCATGGCAAACAACCGTCCAGCGCGGAACTGCAGGTCGTAATAGGACGCCGAGCTTGCGCCGATCAGTTGTTTCAGTCGATCCTTGATCGCCCCGCGCGCCGGCAGACGATCGAGATATTCGCGCGTGCGCGCGTTCTCGGCCGCGCTCCATTGCTTCACCGCAGGATCGTCCCAATTCTCCAGCCAGCGGTAGTCGTCCGCCACTTTGACACCCTGGTATTCGTCGTTGACGGGGCGCTTGGGAGTGTCGGGAGATTTGGGAACAGAAGAATTCTGCGTGACAGCAGACTGGATCAACAGTAAGAGCAGAGGAATCGGCATGAATCTCAAAAATTGCACCGGTCACCTTTTCGGAATGAAAAAACCGCGCCCGTATCCGGACGCGGTTCTGAAACAGTGGCTCACTGGCGGACCTCGCGGGCAGCCAGCGACTTAACGACGCTTCTTGCCTTTTTTCGCTGCCTTTTTCGCGGGTTTCTTGGCTGCTTTCTTCTTCGCGGCCTTCTTTGCAGCCTTTTTCTTAGCCGGCTTTGCAGCTTTCTTCTTGGCTTTCTTGGGAGCGGGTTTCTTGGCCGCTTTCTTTTTCGCTGCTGGCTTGCTGCCGCCGCCTCCGCCGCTCGGCGCAGGCGGTGCGGGCTTGGGTTTAGGAGCTGGTGGAGGAGGAACCGCTATGGATTCCGGTTCGGTTGTGTCAGAACCTGGCGTGCCGGATTCCTCTTCTTCCTCTTCTTCCTCGAAATCTTCCTCCAGCGACTCGCTGTAAGCGCCTGTGTCGCCGAACTCTTCTTCTTCATCACGTGCATAGAGCGTGGGGTCGTACGTCATTGATCCTCCTGATTTCAGTGGCGGCCGGGTGCGGTCCGGCTCGCGGGCACGAAGAATTTAAAAGACCACCGGAAACTTCTGCTGGAACGGCGGGCGATTATAGCACGACGTTCGGTGCAGCCTGCAAGCGCTGCAATCACGTCAAGTTCGCTTATCTGTTATCACAGTGCGCGAGTAAAGAAAAGAAGAAATCGAGAATGCCCCAGTTCTCGCTTCGGGATTGCAAAAAAGTGGACGCTCCCGAAGGAGCGTCCTCGAGTCAGTGAACCGAGATTTACGGACCGATTAGAATTGAACCGCCGGAAGGACGCTCGTTCCCTCCGCCCGGACTGCGTCCAGGGCGCTGGGATTGATACCTAGGGCTCGGAGAATGGTGGGCGCCACTTGAGCAGTACCCACTGTGGCGGTCACCGTCCTGGGCTGGAAGCTCGGATTGGACAGCAGTAGAACGACATTGGTGTCGTCATGGGAGAACCCGCCGTGCTCCTCCTGTTTCGCGTGGCTGCCGGAGTAAGTAACGCCGACATTCGGGGTCACGATGATGTCCGGCGTGCGGGGGTCCTGGGTGGGGTCGTTGAAGTTAAGGAACAGCGACGGACCGTAGTAGATCTGCCCGAGCGCGATTCCGGTAGTAGCGGAAGCGTTGGCTTCGAGGATTGCCACGGCGTCGTTAGTGTCAAAGGAGCTCTTCAGCCAGATCAGCGAGACGTCATCTTCCGTCGGGCCAATGCCGGTGGGGTTATTGGTAGATTCCGAGAACGGAATGAAGCCCGCGTTGGAGAGCAGGGTGGCAGGTGAAGTGCCGTTGATCGTCTGACCGACGTAGCGGCTCGGAT
>CAZILJ010000450.1:0-3187 GCA_964539915.1 uncultured Acidobacteriaceae bacterium
TCACCTTGGTGACGAAGAATTGAATGGACGCGCGGGGGGTGTTCTGGAAGGGCAAAACTTCAGGAAGCGAACTCGCCGGGAATTGAACGTTAGAACTGCCACCAGTACCGCCAACGTTTGTCGATGTCGTCGTACCGGTAACGTACAAGTTGCCCGACGAATCGATCGTCATTCCACTGGCGACGTCAGTGCCGTTGCCAGAAAGATAGGACGAATACAACAAGGTTGACGCGTCGTTGAGCAGTTCGGTCACGAAGACGTGCGAGGTCCCTGCGCTGCCCGCTTGGGGTGCCGTTTGATAGGCGTTGGCGGAAGGGGGAAAGTCGGTCGAAGTGGTTGTGCCCGCTACGAAGGGGTCGCCGCGGCCGTCTACCTTGATTCCCACCGGAGTATCGGTGCCCGTGCCTCCAAGATAAGTCACGTAATCCAGCACCGCCGTGAGCGAACCCAAAGGCGGCGTGATTCTGGCGATATACACGTTCTCGGCGCCTTTGAGCGTTGGCTGTTTGCCGGAGGCCGGCAAATTTGGCGAGGTCGTCGAACCTGTGAGGTAGATGTTGAAGCTGCCATCGACAGCAATGGATGTCGAATGTTCGTCCCCGCTGCCTCCAAAGTACGACGAAAAGGCCAAGATCGGATCTATGACCAGCTCGCGCGAGTGGTCATAGGATCCAATCGCGAATCCCGCACGGTTCGCGCCCCGCAAAACGAAGTTGCCCTCCACCGCTTGCTGTTTCCCGGCGATCTCCTGATACACCCGCGGCGCCTCGAGCCGCAAACTATTGTCCCCGCCGTGAATGACCAGGGCCCCGTCTTTCAATTCCAGTTGTTTGGCTCCGTTGAATTCCAGTTCGGCTAGCCCGGGATCGGACCCGGGCTCGACCTGGAAGTCGTATTCCAGGCGACCCTGATTGCCATAGAACAGCAAATTGATTCCGGGATAAACGTTCTCATAGCGCACGCGGGCAAACTGCGGTACCCCGCGTCGCCACTTCGCAGCATCATTGCCCAAGAAGTAGTTGCTCTTGCCGGGCAGCAGCTCCGAGCCCGTTATACCGGCATTGCGATTCGCGCCCGCCAGCTTCATTTGCAGGGATTCGACTGATGCCCCGCGGGACACCATGCTCAAGATTGCACCGTCGGAGCCCAAAAACAGGCTGTACCCAGAGCCTCGACTCACGTATCTGGCGCGCCGATCGGATGGGTCCAGATTCGCTTGCCCCTGGTTCGGTTCAAATATCAGCGGTAATCCTTTAAAAAGCGAACGCGCTCGGGATTGTAAGTCGCCTTGTAGCTCGCTCGTCCAGCCGGGCACCGTCGACTGCTGCTCAAAAACTGAGCCCGGGACCGCTCGCAGCTGAGCCGCGGCGTTCGCGGCAGTTTGACGTGACCTGGAACCCAACCCGAGAACCACGCATCCTGCCGCTAGCAACACCAGCCCGGCGGCCAGAACACGAATTCGTCCCACGGATGTTCCCAACCAACGGCGATCAACGTTCACTCGTTCCTCCGATGCAGTAAAACTGGCTTTCTTCGATCGTTTCGATGAGATTCTTTTTCGCTCAGATCAGTGGAGTTAATCGAGACGGCGCACAAGTCAACCGAGCCTCGCGCCGGCGAACCCGCCCGCGGCTTGCTTGTCACTGGAAACTGGCGGAAAAATTAAGTAACTACTTAAACATCTGAAGGATAGACAAGTCAAGCGACCCCCGGCCTGTGGACGGTCTCAAGATTCCTCAGATGCAGTCGAGCGTATGGAAAGATGCCGACTCCTGGCACAAAAGTGGTTGCAGCGAAATGCAAGCGGTCGTTCACCCTGTCGCCCAGCGGAAAAACTTCGTCCTCTTTCCGCAAACGCGTGCATGATCTCCCGATCGGGTGCGGGTCACGACTCCCCTAAGGCGCTCATTCTTCTCAGAACATCCAGGATCGGTTCGCGCTCCAGCCTGGCAGCGGGATTGCTCCTACCTGGACAAGCCCTGCGCAAACCTGCGTCCTCCCTCGGCTTCTGAACCGGCGTCTGTTCCGAAATCCGAACAGATTCACCGAATCAGTTCCAATGGGTACTTTGCTGTTGCAAACTGCTGTTGCTTCTATACATTCAGGGCTTGGTGCCAAATCTGAGTGCATCCAAGACTTTGAAGACAATTGGGAGAATTGCCGTTGGCCGTGCTCGATTTCTTTAGAATGACACGCTCCTGGCCGGAGCGCTCTGGCATGCAATCGGAACCACAGGAACGGCGGACGATGCGGCGCTTCGATATGCGCCTGCCCGCCATCGTTCACCTCGAAGGTAGCGACGAGGTTCACACCGAGACTCAGAATGTCAGCGCCCGCGGCGTTTTTCTCTACCTCGACCGCGCCGTCTCAGCAGGAACGAAGTTGGAAGTCACCTTAACCTTTCCTCCTCACATCACCCTTACCGACGCCCTCCGCGTGCGTTTCACCGCTCGCGTCATTCGCGTCGAAAATCCCCTTCCTTCCGCGCGCATCGGCACCGCTGCCATTATCGAGGACTACCAATTCCTTCGCTCCAACGACGCGCCGGACTTGCTTTCCGCCCTGCCAAAAGAATGGAAGGGTTCGAACTGAAGAACGGGCGTCCGGCGCTCGCTTTCCCGCCTCGGCGTCTGCCCGAGGTTCGCGACTCATTGCTCCTAGCTCTAGCGAACGAGCACTGACTTATTCCTCCGACTGCCATGACGGACGCATTTGGCAAACCGCGATGCGGCGAAAGCGCGACGCGGCGAAAGGATGGAGCGCTGACGGATCAAGCTGACCTGCCATTCGAGGACGGATGAATCCGGAGGCCCGACCTCCTACTTCTGTTTTCCCAATTCCTTCAACTGCTGGCGCAGTCGGCTGTACCTCCGAATCAGGCTGCCCAGATACACACCATGAATCACCCAGGTGGCGATATAAGCGGCGAAGAGAAACTTGATCGCGTTCATCGCGCTCTCCGGCCGAGCGGCAGGCTAGCCTTGGCGGGCGCTCCCGATCCGACTAAAGATTCGATCGCGTGCCCTTCTTCGATCTCGCGGTACAGCAGTTCCAGGCGGAACCTCGACCAGCAAACCAGAAACGCAAAACAGAGAAACGCCATCCAACTGACCAGCAACACGTGCAGCATGCGTGGATCCATCGATCCGCCGCCGCCGATCACCGGCTGCGGATGCTGGGTGCGGAA
>CAZILJ010000451.1:0-2357 GCA_964539915.1 uncultured Acidobacteriaceae bacterium
CCCGCGAATTCAGTCTTGCTGTGTACAAGAAACCTGGCGTACAAAGGTATGCCTGTACCCGATGAAACGGGACACCAGAGGATAGTTCAATGCGCATCGCAAGCGTGAGCCACGCGGTATTTGCCGTGACAATGATCGCCTTCGGAGTGCTGGGCCTGGTCACGGGACTGCACGCGATCGATTTCGCTCCTGTATGGGACCCGGTACCCGCTGGAGTGCCTGCACGCGCGGCACTCCTTTATCTCTGCGCCTTGATCTCACTCGCATCGGGCATCGGCCTGCTCTGGCAGCGCGCTGCCACTCTCGCTGCGCGTGTGCTCCTCGCCTTTCTCGTGCTCTGGTGGCTGCTCTTCCGATTGCCCGAAATGATCCTCGCGCCCGGTGTGGAAAGTTTCTGGTCGGCATGCGAGACCGCGGTCATGCTGGCGGCAGCCTGGGTGCTGTATACCTGGTTCGCCGCTGACTGGGATCGGCAGCGCCTCGGTTTCGCCGCCGGCAATAAGGGTCTGCGGATCGCGAGGGTGCTCTACGGCCTGGCCTTGATCCCCTTCGGCCTGGCCCATTTCCTCTATCTCAAACATACCGCCGAGCTGGTACCTGGCTGGCTGCCATGGCATGGGTTCTGGGCGTATTTCACCGGTTGCGCCTTTATTGCGGCAGGTGTGTCGGTGCTCATCGGCGTGTATGCACGGCTGGCAGCCGCGCTCGCAGCGTTCGAGATCGGCATGTTCTTGCTGCTGGTGTGGGTACCCATCGTGGCGACAGGCTCCAAAGATGCCTTCCAATGGGGCGAGACCGTCGTTTCTGCGGCGCTCACGGCCGGCGCCTGGGTGGTGGCGGATTCCTACCGCGGCGTGCGCTGGCTCGCCGTGAACGAACGCTAGCACCCTAACGCATATGCTCGTTGGAGTATATGAAGAGAGTGGAATCTGAGGTTCGACATCATTGCGGAACCGAACCGCCGCGCGATATTGAGCCTCCTGGTCTCGTCACAACAGTCGGTTGGAGCGATCGAGCGTCAACTTCGTATGCCGCAGACAAGCGTGTCAAAGCACCTGCGAGTACGTTCCAAGACTGATTTTGTGGGCATTCTGTCGGCCTTCAGCCCGCATCGGAACTCGAGAAATCCAATCCTCTCCGTTGTTGCTTCGGTTCCATGACCACAGGAACCCAAGTTCGTCGGTCATACTGAATAGAATTTGCGACTAAGAACGGATCGGCATGCTCTACCGCTCACTCCAGCCGGAGTTGGTTGATGGTTCGTCCGGCAATGTTCCGTAGCGCACTCGCACACTTGATATACTCGAAGCCTTTCGCGATCTGAACCAAGTCGCGTCAAAACGAATCAATCAACCGAGGAGCTGTCATGCAAAGCCGCATTACAGGCACCACCATGCCCGTTCTTGAATTTGCGCTGGAACCGAATGAGACCATCATCTCCGAGGCGGGAGAGCTCTCGTGGATGAGCAATTCGATTCAAATGATGACGCACACTCAGTTTGGTGGCGGCGGAGGTCTGTTTGGCGTGCTCAAACGGGTTGCCGGCGGCGGATCCATTTTTATGACGGAATACCGGGCCGTGGGCGCCGCAGCGGAACTCGCCTTCGCCACAAAGCTTCCGGGACACATCGTGCCCGTAGAAATCTCTCCCGGCCACGACTACATGATCCACCGTCACGGCTTCCTCTGCGCCACGCCGCAGGTTCAAATCGGCGTTGGTTTTCAGCAGTCGCTGGGAGCGGGAATTTTCGGCGGTGACGGTTTCCTATTGCAAAAGGTCAGCGGACAGGGAACGGCTTGGCTCGAACTTTCCGGAGAACTCGTGGTACGCGATCTTCAGCCGGGAGAAACTTTGCGGGTCCATCCGGGCCACGTAGGCGCATTTCAGGCCAGCGTCTCGTTCCAGATTACGACCGTGCCTGGCATTAAAAACATGATCTTTGGCGGTGACGGAATTTTCCTGGCCGCACTCACCGGGCCCGGCAGGATCTGGCTGCAAACGCTTCCGATTGCCCGATTGGCTCATGCGCTGTCGCGGTACATGCCTCATGAAACCCGCCGGGAGACTGTTCAAGGCGGGGTGGTGGGGGGAATTGTTGGCTCCATTCTCGACAACATGAAGTGAGCCACGACCGACTTGGGTTGTGGAAATGTCCGGCGACAAATTCCGAGCAATGTTTAAACCTTTAGACTAAGTGAAATGAAAGAAGCGTGAAAACGGCGTGAAAACCGCGTGTTTCTTCTTCAGGGCCTGCGGATTAACGTGGGCGTTAGCCGGTTGGCTCCCCTCCCAAATCGTGTAATTTGTGCAAGGGTTTCCTGTAGGAAGGGAAGTTTCGTCTAAGGTGTTTACCTGA
>CAZILJ010000452.1:0-1739 GCA_964539915.1 uncultured Acidobacteriaceae bacterium
ATCGCCTCGTTAATGACCACCACCCAGGCATTGCTGGCGGTGTCGTGCTCGCTCACACCGCGACCTCGCACCATGGGGATTCGCATTATGGGAAAGTAGTCGGCACTGACTCCCTCCCGGAACACATTCGTCTTTTCAGCAGCAGTCGAAGCACTCTGGCCCGCAATCATGAATCCGGGGGAAGCATATTGAGCGCTATCCCCGACGCCATCCAGCAGCGGAAGCCAGTCGATCAATGCGACGTCTTCGACGCCGGGAGTGCTGCGGAAGCGGTCGACGACCCGATCGCAGAACTGTCCCACTGGCGGCAGTATCACGTTGAAGCCAGGATCCGTTGTGATGTATTTATCTCCGGTCAGACGAACTTCAGCAGTCAGAAGATGCCCGGAAGCGAAGCCCGGCGAAGTCCGCAAAATACGGGTGAGCGTGTTGATCATGAGGCCCGTACAAATCAGCAGGACGAAAGCCAGAGCAATCTCAGTGACGACCAGCGCGTCTCGCGTGCGATGACGCGAAACTGTTGCCGTGCTGCGTCCGCCTTCTTGCAGGCACTCCGCCAGGTTGGTTCGCACGGCGCGATAGGCGGGGATCAGGCCGAAGGCGATCCCGGTCAAAACGCAGGTTCCGAAGGTGAAGAGCAAAACGCGAGAATCGATAATCGCCCCCGTTTCGCGGGGAAACCAGACGGGAACCCAGAGATTGAAAACCTTGACGCCGAGAAAAGAAAGGATCAGACCGACCAATCCCCCGATCAGCGAAAGCAAGACGCTTTCCGTGAGCAGCTGACGGATCAAGCTCCCGCGATTGGCTCCCAGCGCGACCCGGACTCCAACTTCTTTTCGCCGTCCATCGCCGCGAACCAGCAGCAAGTTGGCGACGTTCGCGCACGCAATCAGTAAAACCAGAGCCACGACTCCAAACAGCGTGTAGTAAATGTTGGCCCAGTTGCCAAACAGCCGTTTCTGCAAGGGATCGACCCGGACTCCCACATCCTTGTACGTCTCCGGAAAGAGCTCCGCCAGGTGCCGCTGCTTCACCTTCATCGCGGCCTGCGCCTGCTCCAGCGAAACGCCGCGTTTCAGCTTTCCGACAGCGTCCTCCCAGCGCACATCGTTGATGCCGGAATCGACGGTATCTGGCAGTCCGTGGACAACAAAGACGTCGGGGGTTCCGGTGCCGAACAGGTCAAAGCCCGGTTGCAGTACGGCCACAACCGGTCCCGACCCCGTGTCTACAAAAATGGTCTGGCCAAGCACCTTGGGATCGCCACCGAAATGGCGCTTCCAGAACTCGTAACTGATCAGAACTCCTGGCGACCCACGCTGCTCGCTCAAGTCGTCATCAGGAATCGTTCCCATGAACGATTTGATTCCGAGCATCGTTAGAAGCCGCCACGTCATGTGCTGCACAGCAACCCGCTCGCCGAATCCGGCGCCCGACATCGCCACGATATCGGGGTGAGAAACGAACTCCAGTCGATCGAAAACGTGGTTGTCCGCTCGCCAGTTGGCGACGTCGCTACCCGAAACTAGCCCTAAATGGCTTTCGTCTTTTGGGAAGACGTTCGACACGGCCACGAGCCGGTCCGCATCCGGATACGGGAGCGGGCGCAGAAGAACTCCATTGATGACGCTGAAAACCGCGGTGGTACCGCTAATTCCGATAGCCAGCGTGAGGACTGCCGTAAGAGTGAAACCGGGCGTATTGCGAAGTCCACGGGCGGCGTAACGAAGATCCTG
>CAZILJ010000453.1:0-5149 GCA_964539915.1 uncultured Acidobacteriaceae bacterium
CTCTCTGTTGGGATTCGATCTGACTCCCGCCTACGCGCAAACCCAGAGTTTGAAAATTTCCCGCGCCACAGAGACGCGGAGCACCTGCCCATATTGTGCCGTGAGCTGCGGCATCATCATCTACACGCTGGGCGACAAGGCGAAGAATGCGATCCCGCAGGTCGTCCACGTAGAGGGCGATCCCGACCATCCTATTAATCGCGGTACGCTGTGTCCGAAAGGCTCGTCGCTCGAGCAGGACATCCTGAACGATCGCCGCTTGCTGAAGCCACAGGTGCGGCGGCCGGGAGCGACCGATTGGGAAGACATTTCCTGGGACCAGGCCTACGCCGAAATCGCGCAAAGGGTGAAGAAGACGCGCGACGATACTTTCCTCGAAAAAGACGCCGCAGGAAAAACCGTGAACCGCTGCGAAGGCCTGGCCTTCATCGGCGGATGCACCGACACCAATGAATTCAACTATCTCGCCGTTAAGGCAATGCGCAGCTTGGGGGTCTGCTATCTGGAAAACCAGGCCCGGGTTTGACACGGACCTACGGTCTCCAGTTTGGGGCCAACATTCGGACGCGGGGCGATGACCAATGGCTGGATCGACATCAAGAACACCGACATGATGTTGATCATGGGTGGGAATCCAGCCGAAAACCATCCTTGCGGGTTCAAGTGGGCGATTGAAGCCAAGATTCACCGCAATGCGAAAACCATCGTGGTCGATCCGCGCCTCACCCGCACTGCCGCGACCGCGGACATGTATGTGCAGATTCGCGCCGGCTCGGATATTGCTTTTCTCGGCGGGGTGATTAACTACGCGATTCAGAACAATCGCATCGCCAACGCCTACCTGGTCCATTATACGAACGCGGCCTTGATCATCAAGGATGGATTCAAACTTCCGGATGACGGGCTGTACTCCGGCTTCGATCCGGTGAAGCAGACCTACGACAAGGCAACCTGGAACTACGAAGAAGGCGGAGACCTGACGGGAAAACCGGTCATGCCGACTCCGGCGTCTCAGCAACCACACGTGCAGGGCAGCGATACCGGTCAGGGACAGGGATATCAAGCTGCAAGTCCCGCAGGGGCGAAAGGCGGAGCCGCGCCCGCGCCGATATTGCCGCCGAAGATTGCCTTCGACCTTTCTTTGCAGCATCCACGATGCGTCTTCCAACTTCTCAAGAAGCAGTACGAGCGCTACACGCCGGAAATGGTCGAACGCATTACCGGAATTCCACAGGAACAGTTCCTGAAAGCCGCTGATCTGTATACTTCGGTCCGCAAAGACGGAGACATGAAAAAGGTCTCCACGATCATCTATGCCGTCGGCTGGACGCAGCATAGCTTCGGCACGCAGATCATCCGCACGGCGGCAATGTTGCAGTTGTTGATGGGCAATATAGGTCGCGCCGGCGGCGGCGTAAACGCCTTGCGCGGGCATTCGAATATCCAAGGCGCCACCGACATGGCAGGCATCTTCGACATTTTGCCGGGTTATCTGAAGATGCCCAACCCGGGCGATGTTGATCTCGCCACGTACTTAAAGCGAATCACTCCGACACCCTCCAAGCCCGATCCGTGGGATTCGTACAACTACTGGTCGAACACTTCGAAGTTTGCGGTGTCGTTCCTCAAAGCGATGTACGGTCCTGCGGCTACCAAAGAAAACGACTTCGCATTTCACTATTTACCAAAGATCGACCGCAACTATTCGTGGGTGAACATCTGGAACGACATGTACGAAGGCAAGATCAAAGGCATCTTCGCCTTCGGCATGAACGGCGTCATGATCGGTCCGGACTCCCAGAAAAACATCGCCGCCTTGAAAAAGGCAGACTGGCTGGTGGTTTGCGAAATCTATCCCGATGAAACCAGCGAGTTCTGGCGCGCACCCGGCATCTCGACCGACGAGATGAAGCAGATTCATACCACGGTCTATCGCCTGCCAGGCGCGGGTTTTGCCGAGAAGGACGGAACGTTTGTGAATTCCGCGCGCTGGCTGCAATGGAAAAATGTCGCGCTGCCGCCGCCCGGCGAAGCCCGGCTGGATCAGGAAATCCTGGCGACCATATTCCTCGAAGTACGCCAACTGTATCAGAAGGATGGAGGCAAGTTTCCCGATCCGATCCTGAATGCATCGTTCGCCTACACCAATCCCTATAGCCCATCGCTGGCCGAGGTGGCGAAGGAGCTCAATGGAAAGGCGACTGCCGATCTCACTGATCCCAAGACGAATGTAACGATCAAGGCCGGTCAGCAATTGCCGAGCTTCGCCTGGCTCAAGGATGACGGCACGACTCTCTCCGGCAACTGGCTGTACTGCGGCTCATGGACGGAAGCTGGCGCGATGACTCAGCGTCGCGGGACGGAGGATCCTTCTGGTCTCGGCGTCTATCCAAACTGGGCATGGTCGTGGCCGCTCAACCGGCGCGTCCTCTACAACCGCGCTTCCTGCGATGTCGATGGCAAGCCCTGGGATCCGCCCCGCCGACTGGTTTGGTGGGACGAGTCCAGGCAAACATGGGCTGGGGTTGACGTGCCCGACTTCAAAGCCGACTCACCTCCGAAAGATCACATGGGGCCTTTCATCATGAATCCCGAGGGCCTGGGCCGCCTTTTTGTACCGCTCGCCGGCATGGCAGACGGGCCGTTCCCCGAATTCTATGAACCATTTGAAAGTCCGATTGCGAATCCACTGCATCCGAACCAGTCCACCAATCCGGTGGTTAAGAAATACAAGACCGACATGGACAACTACGGCACGGTCGACCAAGGCTTTAACGTGATCTGCACCACATACCGTTTGACCGAGCACTATCACTACTGGACCAAGAATAATCCCATGAACGTACAACTGGTGCCGGAGCCGTTCGTGGAGGTTCCGGCGGAGCTTGCGGACCGTATGGGAATTCACGGAGGAGAGCGCGTCAAAGTCACCAGCGCGCGCAGTCACTACATTGCCAAAGCGATGGTGACGCGCCGCATCCGTCCCATGAAGATCGACGGCAAAGAGATGTTTCAGATTGGAATCCCCATTCATTGGGGATTCCGCGGTATTGCGGAAGACGAAGGCAAGACGGCAAAGACCCTGGCGAATCAACTGACCCCGACGGCGATCGATCCGAACGCGTTCACTCCGGAGTTCAAGGGATTCTTGGTGAAGATAGAAAAAGCGTAGGCGTAGCGCCACGATCGCGCTACTCGGAACAAAATGGGAAGTGAACGATGAGCGATCGCAAGACACTACAGGTCCGGCAGATCTCGGGACACTCCGGGCCATCGGCTGGTTTCGACATGCAGCGCGATCCAGAAGTCTGCAAGCTGATCGACACCACGATTTGCATTGGCTGCAAAGCTTGCGAGGTCGCGTGCGTCGAGTGGAACGACATGCCGTTCAGTCCCACCACGTTCGACAATACCTACCAGACGATGCCCGAGACCCGGTGGAATTTCTGGAACTTGATCAAGTTCAACGAACACCAGCGGGAAGACGGCACGATCCAGTGGCTCATGCGCAAAGACCAATGCATGCACTGCGCCGACCCAGGCTGCCTGCGCGCCTGTCCCGCCGATGGCGCGATCGTGCAATACACCAATGGCATCGTCGACTTCCAGCAGGAAAACTGCATCGGTTGCGAGTTCTGTGTCTCGGGATGTCCCTATGACATTCCGAAATTCAATCCGGCCACGAAGAAAGTCTACAAGTGCACCTTGTGCTCGGACCGGGTGGGAGGAGGCTTAGAGCCCGCTTGCATTAAGGCCTGCCCTACGGGATGCCTGAAGTTCGGCACTAAGGACGACATGAAGTACGTCGCCGAAGAACGCGCCAAACAGCTTCGCGAAAACTTCGGATTTAAAGACGCAGGTGTTTACGATCCACAATCCATCGGAGGCACCCACGTCGTTTATGTTTTGCACGACGCCCAGAATCCTGAACGCTACGGCGGCTTGCCTAAGAACCCAGTCATCCCCTGGAGCTACACGGTTTGGAAGTGGCTGTTCAAGCCCGTGCTTGGAACCTTCGCGTTGTTCGGTTTAGTCGGGGTTCTGCTGCATTACGTGACCGTCGGGCCGCGCCTGCCGCAGCCTGAACCGCAACTGAAGAAGGAGGGGTCTGATGTCCAGCGCAGTTGAACGCTTCGATGACAAAGCGCGAGACGCCTTCGACCGGATCGGGCAAAACGAAGTCTACGTTGGCGAGTTGCAACGTCACCGCGTTTATACCCGCTTTCTGCATTGGATGGTTGCTCTCTTCTTTTTCCTGGCGCTGTTCTCCGGCTTCGGCATTTATCTTCCGTGGCTGTTTCGCTGGTTCACTCCTATCTTCGGAGGCGGACCGCTCGCCCGCGCTCTGCATCCCTGGTTTGGGCTGGGATTTGTGATTTTCTTCGGACTGCAGGCGCTGAACTGGATCGCACCGATGACCTGGACGCCCGCTGACACTCGCTGGATGCGCAACCTCAGCAACACGGTTAGCGGCAAGGAAAAAATGGAGCCGTCAGACACCGGATTCTTCAATGGCGGCCAGAAAGCGCAGTTTTGGGAGATTGTCGGCGGGTCTGTAGTGTATCTGATCACAGGAATTATCCTCTGGGTTGGAGCGCGCACGTTCGGACGTTGGGCAGTCGCAGTCAGCTATATCCTGCACGATATTTCCGCAGTCATCATGCTCGGGGGAATCTTCATTCACATTTACCTCAGCACGATCGGCGAGCCGGGAACATTTCGGGCCATGATTCGCGGCGCCGTCAGCGAAGCCTGGGCATGGACGTTTCATCCTGCTTGGTACAAAGAGGTCACCGGGCGCGATCCGGTCGAAGCCTGCGAGGAAGCGCGTAAGCGCGGCTTCATCGCAAGACCGTAATCCGCGGAGCCATTTTCCCCAGGTTGCTGCACTGATCTTTACAATGGATTTTTTGAGTTGGACTATGTGACCGCCTCTACCTCAAAGTAGTGCTGCACCTTCTGCCGCGTCGCCGAAGGCTCCCCAAACTTTTGCAGTTTGGTTCCCCGCGAACGGGTTTCCCGTTGTGGTTATGAATTCGTCATCCACGTAGGATCTGCTTGCAGCGACTGGAAAGTATTAGAGAATCCTGGACAACCGGATGAGGGGGAAATGTGTCAGACAAAAAAGCCGTGGTCACCCTGCGAACCG
>CAZILJ010000454.1:0-1793 GCA_964539915.1 uncultured Acidobacteriaceae bacterium
TGTTGGAGTTGATGTGAAATCCTGAGGCCACTCGAAAATTCAGGTCCACCATCGTCTGCGCCGCCCGTGGTGCCGTAACCACCGAAACCGGCGCGAACGACACCGAAGGCGCCTTTCCTCCCTGCGCCCAAGCACTTCCCGCGAGCAGGGCCACGAGCGAGATCACCGTCGATTTGTGCTGTCTCAGAATCATTCCACATCAACCTAATGGTAGAACTATATGGTAGAGCTATCGGGGCCCCGGTTCCTATTGTCACTTCTGAGGCTGCAAAGCGGCGGTTGCCGACTGCGAGTTCGCCGGTTCCGTATTCAGCGCCTTCTTGATCGAGTCTTCGATCTCGCTCTTGCCCTTCAGGCCGATAATCTTGTCCACAATCTTTCCATCCCGGCCGATGAAGAAACTCTCAGGCAACGCTGGGACGCCTCCGTAAGCGTCACCGACCGCTTCCTTGCCGATCAGCACGGGATAGTTGACTCCCATTTCCTGTGCGAACTTGGCGATGTCTTCCTTGCTGGAGTCGTCCATCGCGACGCCGACGATCTGCAGGCCTTGGGCTTGGTACTGCTTCTGCAATTCGATGAACCAAGGCATTTCGATTTTGCACGGACCGCACCAGGTGGCCCAGAAGTTCAGCAGGACTGCTTTGCCACGGAAGTCCGACAGCCGCATGCTGTTCCCGTCGAGCGATTGCAGGGTGAAATCCGGCGCGGGACCGGACTTGGTAATAGCCGGCGGGGCAGAGCGCCGGGCCATGTGGAAGCCGAAATACAACATTGCCGCAGCAACCAGTGCGACCACGACCAGAGCGAATGGATTTCGCTTCCCTGCACTCATCTGCGGCTGAATTGCGCCGCCGTCTGCCTGGGGCTTGCCGCCGGCGACATCCGAGACAGAATGCGGGGCGCCGCACGCCCCGCAGATAATCGTGCCGGCAGCGTCGGCCTGCGGATCAAACGACGATCCTCTCTCAAGCGGCGCGCCACATTTCGGGCAGCGCCCCTGAGATTGATCAATCGCCGTTGTGTAAGATTTGTCGTCTACAGCCATGAGATTCATCCTCCAACTACAAAGCAAAACGATTCAGGAAAGACAACCAACTCGAGATCAGAGTAAAACGCCCAATGACCAGCAACACACCCAATGCGATCAGCAGGCCGCCGCTCGTCACTTCCAGGACGTGCATGTGCGATCGGAACCGGCTGTAAAACTTTAAAAAGCGCTCCATGAGCAAGGATGTAAGCAGAAACGGCACCGCCAGTCCTAGCGAATAGACTGCCAATAGGAGAATGCCCTTCACCACGGTGTCCTGTTCGCTGGCCAGAGTCAGGATTGCGGTTAAGATTGGCCCCAGACAAGGTGTCCATCCAAAGGCGAAAGCGAATCCGATCACGAATGCGCCGATCGGGGTGCTGCTGCCCTTCACGCTATGCAGTCGCGTATCCGTATAAAGTGCCTTGATTTTGAAAATCCCCGTGAGGTGCAGACCGAAGATTATGATGACCACTCCTGCCACGATCGAGAGTGTGTGTTTGTAGCGCGCCGCCATCTGCCCGAGTTCGGTCGAGATCGCTCCGAGGGTAACGAACACCACGCTGAAGCCCAGGATGAATCCAATCGAATTCACCATGACCCTCCGCATCAGCTGGCCCTGCGGCGACTTCAATTCCTCGACGCCGGCGCCCGAAATCAAAGACACATAGCCCGGCACCAGCGGAAGCACGCAGGGCGAGAGGAACGACACCAGACCTGCGAAGAATGCGGCAATGGGAAGCGGAAGACTCGTCATCTGCTT
>CAZILJ010000455.1:0-4530 GCA_964539915.1 uncultured Acidobacteriaceae bacterium
CCCCACATCGCCCATCTCAGAATAGTTTTCATAGCAAATCTCCCAAGTGTTGATTTCGATCTCGGTTGCGATCCCCCACGCTGGCCGCCCACGCTTTTGACGGGGGCCAGATTGCCGTAACCCAGCCAGATTGACAATGGCGCGCGCCTGACGATTCGCTGATTTCTTCGTGACTTCGTAAGTTACTGAATAAATGGCCGTTGTCGCTGCTGATTGGGATCTTCCTGTTGGGCCGGCCTAGCCTAAAAGGCGTGAAATTCGTCGGTGCTTGTCATGCCGAGGCCGGCGATCTCGCCCCGGGAATTGATGAAGCAGGGGGATACGTGCATCATTGTGGATTTCACGTTGTCTTCCTTTACGGGTACCCTTTCGAACGCCTCGCTGGGCGCTTTCATTTGCTGTCATATAGGTAGGCGCTAACGGCGGGGCAGAACTATCACGCTGGGATGACTTTTTTTGAAAAGATCGGGTTAAGCAGCCAAGATTCCCCGGATCACTGGGGATCCGCGCAGAGCCTCGTCTGTCGCTTCGCGAAGGTAGTTTCCGATCTCAGTTCCGAGACAAAATAGAGAGAGAGCGGGAGATTTTTCCTGCTCTCTTGTTCGCGGATCATCTTGCTATCGGCTGATGACGATGGACAATGTGCTCGCGCTCATGGTTTCGTCGTTGCTGAATTGCGCGAGTTCGAGGGCGGGAGTGCCGTCAAGTCCAGGTTGTGCATCACCACGATCTGCCACTGTCCGGCATTCTTCGCTATCACAAGTTCAACAATCCTTGACGATCGGGCCGCGGATTTCCTTGTGCATCCGTAGCGCCCGTCATCTCCCAATGCACCTCCACCGCCGCAACCGCAAGGTGGCATCAAAACCGCGAGGCGACGGTGCAACTGCTGGCGTCAAGGCGGCAAGAGGCCAGGTTGAGGTCGGGAATCTATATCTGCAGCGGGAACGACGAACCGGACAAGCTTTCCCCGAAGCGCGAATCGTCGTAACTACATCGATAACTCCACGCATTTCGAGTACGCGAGGTATCTCTCGGCGCGGGACATGGCCCGGCTGGGGCTGATTGCGATCGCCCATGGCATGTGGGGGAAGGCACTATGGGGTGACCCGAGCTTCCTCGATTGCAGCGTGTACCCAACGACGAGGTTTGCGGACCGCAACGAGTTCAAGGCCGAAGGTTGGACTGGACGATGGGGATATGGGATGCTGTGGTGGGCGGGGGAGCTCCGATGTATGCTGGGAATGCCTGGACGGGACCCTGCCAGGGCGCGTTCTCCGCGATGGGCGCGGGGGGGGGCAGTACATCACAGCGTTGCCCGCATCCAATTTGGTGGTGGTGCACAAAGTCAACATCCATCAAGACCCTCATCGGAACGTTAGCGAGGCCGCGTACATGACAATTCTCGACATCGTGCCCGACGCGAAGTGCGACAAGAACTGCCAGCAGGGAAGCTTTGTACTCCGGTGATCACTGTCGAGAAACCGCCATCTCACTCGCTGACCTGGTGTGGTGATGAAAGCCTGACGGCTGGGAGCTTGAGGCTCGATTCTTACACCGGCAATTGATCCTGCATCCATCCCGGCGCCTCGGGCTTGAGTTCGGTTGTCAGGTCCATCACCAACCGCTCCAGAACCATGCGCTTACTGACCGGATTCGAGCGCAGGGCCAGATCGGCTTTCGCAACCAAGCGGATGGCACGCGTCAATTCACGGCGAGATTTGTAGCGGCGGGCCTGCTTGATGATCTCGTCGGCGGCAAACGGTGGGACGCGAAAGCCCTGCCATAGGGCGGCCCACAGCATGCGCTGGTCACGTACCTTGCGTTCCAGAATCACCAGCATCTGGCGGAAGGTTTTCGCCAGCATGTAGATGTGTCCTATAGCCGCTTCTTCGCCTTCAGCGGACATCAGAATTGCATCCAAAACTTCCAGCGCGCGCACCCGTTCTTTGGCAGAAATCGCGTCGGTCAATTCATAGAGCGACCGCTGTTTAGCCGCCAGCACCATGGTCTCGACGTCTCCGAGCGTGATGCGCTTCTTTTCCCCAACGTAGAGAATGAGCTTCTCGAGTTCATTGGAGATCATCATCATGTCGCCGCCCAGCGCATCGACCAACTCGCGCGCGCCGTCGGCTTCGATCTTGACTCCTCGGCCGGCACAATAATCTGAAATCCAACGGACCGCTTCTCCCTCTTCCACGCGTGCCAGTTCCACGATGCCGCAGTACTGGCCCAAGGTTTCGCGGATTCGCTGGTAGCGTTCCTTGTCCTGCATCTCCATGCGACGGACGTCGGCGGGAATGCTGATGTGGTCGGCGACAAAGACGACAAGAGCATCGGGGTTCGGGTTCTTGCAGTAGTCCTCGATCGCGGCAAGTTTTTCTTCGTTCGCTCCGCGGCCAAAAAGATTTTTCACGCCGCGCACGAAGAAAACCTGAAATGGCGCCATGAGCGAAGGAGTGCGGGCGCGGTCGAGAACCTCCGCCAGATCGTTTTCGGCGAGATCGAACTCAAAGAAACTGAAGTCGCGCAGATCGGACGGAACCAGATGCTCGAGGATCGCGTCCCGAAAACGCTGGCGGAAAAAAGCCTCGTCGCCCACGAAGATGTAAGCCGCGCGCAGCTTGCGCGACTCCAGTTCGCTCACAAAACGCTCGGCCTGGGCGAAAGCCCGCATTCAACGGTGCTCCTTATTCCACGCCAACTCTAGCATCTAGAAGCCCTCCAGGATGTTGGAGACCAGGGTACGGGCAAAGTCCTGCGAGAGTCGGCGGAAGGCAGGCGAATCTTCTTCAAAAAAGCTGGTCAGATCCTGCGAAACTTCGTATTGCTCGCGAAACAAATACGCTGGATTCTGGTATAGCACTTTGCCGGTGCGATCGGAGAGCGTCACCTTCATGCTGACCACCACCATTATGCTGGCCGCACGCCCGGTGGCCGTGTCATAGGTGAGCGGAGAAGCCGCCGTCGAAAGCACGGTTCCGCTTAAGGTGGCGTCCGGGTCCCCGCCGGTGTCGTTGACTACGCGGTAATGAGTTCGGGTCGTAAACTCGCGAACCACCGAAGCGGTCAGCATCTGCTCGATGCGATAGGTGAGCGTCTCGTTCTTGAAGGTGGGAATCGCAATGGTTTTGACGTTCTCCGGAAGCTGTACCACGTGGCCGGCGGTGTGATAACCGCAACCTGGATTGAGAACTAGAAGGAACAGGAAAAACGCGAGCGTCACTCCTCGCCCCTTCATTGAATCTTCCCGGTCGGGCGCGTGGCCGTCATACTCTCCGCGCACTCCACCGCCGTCAGAGCTGAGATGCGAAGATTGTCCACGGCCGTCCATAACCAGACGCCATTCGGCTGAACTGGATCAACCTTCATCGAGAGTTGGATGTCCGCCTGACCCGCGGCACTTACGTTGCTCGGAGAGTCTTCCTCTGCTCCAGGAATCGAGACGTGATCACCAGCCAAGGCCGGTGACAATTTCTGCAGGTCCACGGGACCGTCCATCTCCAGGAAGATGGCCATCGCATAACCGTGGAAGATCGGGGCCTGCAGCAGTAAAACGGAAGGCTGCGGAGCACCGTCTCCGGCAATCTTCTGATAATGGCGAAGAATGCGTGCCTGCACACAATCCAGAGAGGGCTGCGACTTCTGCCCGTAGACCGCCACCATGTTGAAGGCCACCTGCGCGTCGAAGACGTCCTTTGGCAAAGGCTGGAAAGACAGAAGGTTGACCGTCTGCTGGTGCATCTCGTCCATGCCGCGCTGCCCGTGCTCTGAAGCTGGTTCGAAGATCGTCGCTACTACGCGCTGGATCGACCCCGCTTTCCTGGCCCGCAACAACAGCAATGCCAGCGTCACCGCGACCGGATGCGCGGCTACGCATGGGCCTGGCTGCAGTTCCGGAGGAGGAATCTGTCCACGCTCTCGCTCCACCCAGAGAGACCGCACGCTAGCTCCGGGTTCCTTTTCCAGCGCCCCAGACAGATCGAGAATAGCGCTTCCGGCATCGCGCGCATCTTTCCAATTTTTGCGTGTGCTGTCTACATCGGAGGCAAAAAAAGTAAAATCCACGTTCTCAAACTGGTCCGCGCGAACCCGCTGGATAAAACTGATCTCGTCGCCCATGGCCTCGAGCTGGCCCATCGCCTCATCGTCATCGAGCAGGCGGATATCGGCAGCGGGGAAATTGCGCTCATTCAGCATCTCCGCGATTTCTTTCCCTTTGAGCGAGGCGGCTCCCACGATCGCGGCCCGGTATAGATTCCCGCGCGTGGCGATGCCGTGCGTGGCAGATGGTGATTTAGCCGGGTCGCTCATGAGGTCTGCGAGGCCTCCTTGTAGGGCGGAGGCGGAGGATCAGGGCGGCGGCGGAACATCCATTGCAAACGCCAGAAAACGCCGGAGACCATGTAGAGCAGCGCGATGAAGAAAAGCATCTGGCGCGAAAAGAACCAGATCGAGGCGATCAGGATGCCCAGAAAAAGAATCAGGCGGAAGGGATGACGTGACTTAAAGTCGATGTCCTTAAAGCTG
>CAZILJ010000456.1:0-2122 GCA_964539915.1 uncultured Acidobacteriaceae bacterium
TCGCTCGCGCATTCGCTTTTCCGCGCCCTCATCGGTCGGATGGTAGTAGGTGCGGCCGCGCAGATGATCGGGCAAGCACTGCATGTCGGCGATTTTGCCCTCGAGGTCATGGGCGTACTGATAGCCCTGACCATAGCCGAGTCCCTTCATCAATCCTGTGGGAGCATTGCGTAAGTGTAGAGGAACCGGTTCGGCGGCGGTTTGCTCTACGTCTTGCTGCACCGCCCCGTAGGCGGTGTACAGGGCATTCGACTTGGGGGCAAGCGATAGATAAACCACGGCTTCGGCCAGCGCCAGGTTGCCTTCCGGCATGCCAATGAAGTCGACCGCATCGCGAGCCGCCATGCACAGCGAAAGCGCATTCGGATCGGCCAGTCCGATATCCTCGACTGCCATGCGCACCACGCGGCGAGCGACGTAAAGCGGATCTTCTCCGGCCTCGAGCATCCTGCCGAGCCAGTACAGAGCGGCATCGGGATCGCTGTTGCGGACCGACTTGTGCAGCGCGGAAATCAGGTTGTAATGCTCTTCGCCGGATTTGTCGTAGAGCAAGATGCGCTTCTGCAAAGCATCGCGGACAATGTCGTCGGAAATCTCCCGTGCGCCGTGGGCGTTTTTCTCCGCCAGGCCGGCAGCGACCTCCAAGACGTTGTAGGCGCTGCGCGCATCGCCGCTGGTATAGTTGGCAATTTTTCTGAGCACGTCGTCGGAGGCCGTCAGATTCTTTTCGCCAAGCCCGCGCTCGCGATCGGTTAGAGCCCGCCTCAGCAGCAGCACGATCTGCTCTTCCGTCAGCGGCTTCAAGACATAGACGCGGCAACGGGAGAGTAGAGCCGAATTGATCTCGAAGGAAGGATTTTCGGTAGTTGCGCCGATCAGTCGAATATTGCCTTTCTCCACGTGCGGCAGAAAGGCATCCTGCTGAGCCTTGTTGAAGCGATGAATCTCGTCGATGAAAACGATCGTGCGGGTGCCGTACTGGCGGGCGCGCTCGGCGTCAGCCATCACCTGCTTGATCTCTTTGATTCCGGCGAGTACCGCGGAGAACTCGATGAACTCCGCCTTGGTCAGGTTCGCGATGATCTTGGCCAGCGTGGTTTTTCCCGTGCCCGGAGGCCCCCAGAAGATGAGCGACCCAGTATCGTCGCGGTCAACCTGCGTGCGCAGCGGCTTGCCGGGACCGATCAGGTGCTCTTGCCCCACGTACTCGTCCAGCCTGCGCGGACGCATTCGGTCGGCCAGAGGACGGGTCGCATCGGCGGCGCTGCCTGCATTCGGGATGGGCTGAAACAGACTCACGACTTTGCCCCAACAACAGCTACCTTCAGCTTAACCAATATAGATGACAAGACAAACGATGGGACTCGATAAAGGCCAGAGGTTCGGCGTCTCGGTAAGCGACTGAGCGTCTGTGCCAGTGATTGAAACGTCGTAGGAGGGCCCTACGAAGCCGAGAGACGCGTGATTTTACTGCGAAGGATGCTTTCCTTGGGCGCGGCTGCGATCGTCGCTGCCAGGGCGTTTCCGGCTCGGGAGAGGATATTTTAGGCGACCATCCACGGCTGAAATCTGCCATGGAACCGCGCGACGGTCGAGTATGTACAAATAAGAACTGCGGAAATATACGTACCTTGGCTCAGAGCGCCACTTCCTTGGTCGAGTCTACAAACTGAAGTTCGGGTGCCGTGGGCAGCGCGCCAATTTCCGCCGCGTAGCGATAGAACAACCGCAAGCCCTCCAGGCACCCGGCATCGAGCTGGTAGTGGATGTTATGGGTTAAGTAGCTCTGAACATCGGCTTCGGATATTTCCAGACGCGGTGCCCACTCGCGAGCGATCTGGCTGACGCGGGACGGTTCCAGCCCGTGATCGCGCGAGTTCTGAAACACTGCGGGCAGGTCCAGCGAAGGGACCGCTTCCTGCAACGCGGCTCCGCGAATGGCCCAGAAAGCGAAGACAAACGGCTTGCCGGTGTGGCGAATCCATTCTTCCGCCAGGTCGAGTGTGTGGTAGCGTGCGCGGTCAATCTTGAGAGCCGGATCCCCAATCAGCAAGCCAGCATCGTGCTTGGCCAGCATGCGATCGATATCGGGTGCCATCGCAGCGAATGTTCTGCCGCCACC
>CAZILJ010000457.1:0-4200 GCA_964539915.1 uncultured Acidobacteriaceae bacterium
GCTGTGCGCGATTGCGGGCGCCGCGTCCTCCCGCCCCGCGTCCAAACACGTCCTCGAAGCCAAAGAAATCGCCAAAGATGTCTTGAAACTCCTCGAAGATCGTCGCATTGAAGCCGCCGCTGGCAGCCGAAACCCCAGCGCACGCCGTGGCGAGCCGATCGATTCTCAAAACGCGCGCGTAAGGTCGGCGACGCATCGAGCGCGCTCGCGTTCGTCGGCGATCCGATCGGCGAGGCGCGTATACAGGTCTGACTCGTCGGTTGCGTTGACTGCCGCCTTCTTAACTATCACCCCGGCGATCGGACCGATATAGCGCGCGAGAATCTTCGCGGCCCGCTCCAGGGTCGCGGGGGCAATCGGATCATGCGTATTCGGTACCGCGGGAGACGCAGGTCCACTGTCGCCTCTCGCCTGGCGCGGCGCAGTGGCCAGGAAGCGCTTGCGTTCGTCATCGCTGCGCAATTCGCGCGCCAGTATCTGGTAGAGACGGGCGCGGTCGCGTGTCAGTTCGGCGGCGCGCTTTACGGTAATCTTTGCGAGAGGTCCCAAAATCGGAGTGAGCTGCCTTACGATCTCGGCGATGTCCGCGGGTGACCAGCCTGGGGCACTTTGCTTCGCCTCCGCCGGGAGCTGCGGTTCGGTGACCGGTTCGTAGATGCGCTCGCTGTAGTCAGACTCCAGCAATTCATCGTAGGTTCCGTTGCCGCTTTCCACAAGAAGAACTCCCTGGTGGGCGGGATTACCCGGGAAGCGTTGCGGGAACAGGTAAAAGCGTCGCCAGAAGTGTTTACCGCCGTCCTCGATATGTTGGTTCGTGAAAGGAATATCGAGACTGCCGGCGATTGGGTGCGATTGCCCGGTCACGGCGTAGTCATGAAGGACGAGGAATCCGAATCAAAAAAGAAGATCGAAGCAGCGTTTGCCGCCGCTGGATTGAAAGCCCCCTCGCTTCACGAGGTGATCGCGGGGCTGAAGGTGGACAAAGCGCGGGCGCAGAAGATCGTCACCCTGTTGTTGCGGGACAAGGTGTTGGCCAAGATCTCCGAAGAACTCGTTTTTCATCGCAGCGCGCTGGAAGAGTTGCGGGGCCTGATCGCAGCGCAGAAAAAGAAATCCCCCAAAATGGACGTCGCGAAGTTCAAAGAACTCACGGGAGTCAGCCGTAAATATGCCATCCCTTTGCTGGAATACTTGGACCGGGAACGGGTGACGAAGCGGGTCGGGGATGCGCGAGAAATTCTTTGAGTTCACGAAGCAGACTTGCGGCCGCGGATTTTCACAGATCGATACTGATACGAGCGATTCTTGATGGTTTATCCGCGCGAATCGGCGCAGATCTGTGGCCGAATGGTCATATCTTTTCTTCCGGAAACTCCACTTCTAAACCCAGCGGGTCGGTGAAGCGATTGGTGAGATTCGCGAGGCCTGTCAGCAGGTGTATGTCGACGATTTCAGGTTCAGAGAAGTGCTTGCGCAACGGTTCGAATTCAATGTCGGTGATGTCGTGCGGCGCGCGCGTTAGTTTGTCGACATAGGCGAGGGCGGCGCGTTCCTTTTCGCTGTAGCGAGAGGAGTCACCGGCCTTGAGCGCCGACCAGTCCTCTGAGGTCAATCCTGCCCGCTTCGACGATGCGACATGGTGCTGGGTGCAGTAATGGCATCCGTTGATCAGCGAGACGCGAAGGTAAATGAGCTCGTACAACTTTTTGTCGAGGGACCGACCTACGCTGGCATAGAAAGGCAAAAAGTTCTTCAACATCTCCGGGCGGTGGGCCAGTGCTTTCTGCGCGTTGCCGGGCTTGCCGCGGAGTGTCTTTTCATAGATTTCCTTAACCTCGGGGCCTGCCGATTCAGGGCTGATCAAGCTGATGCGCGCCATCAAATCCTCCACCAGGAAAGCTGATCTCACATCATAATAGAATATGGTGAGCAATTTGGGCGCATCGGATTTCCCGCACTCGCCAAGGAGACGAGGAGTATGAAGCCAGTGCGAGTTTTAGTGCTCTTTGTCGGGGCGACTTTGATCCCGCTTTCCGCGCAAACCGAGTCCGACTCAGCGATTAAGTCGAAAATCGTCGCCCTCGAGCAGTTGTGGAATCAAGCTTACAAGTCAGGGGATACCAAGGCGCTGGATTTCATTCTCGACGATGCCATCGTTCTCGTGAACGACGACGGTTCGGTGCAGACCAAAGCCGAGTTTCTGGCCAGCGTGAAATCGTCCGCGCCGCAGTCCAGCGGCCAGCAGCAACAAGTCGCACCCGAGTCGTTCCACGTGCATGTGTTCGATAATGTTGCGATCGCGACAGGCGTGATGCGCGTGAAAGGCGTCGAAGGCGGCAAGGCTTATACACGACACGAACGCTTCGTCGACACCTGGTTGTTGAAGCACGGAAACTGGGTTTGCGTCGGAACCGGCGCCACCCCCGTTTTACACTGAAAGCGGGTGCCCGCGAAATTCTCCACCTGAAAATGCTTCGGATTCGTCCTGCCGCCATCCACGACGCGGCGCTGCTGCGCACGATGATCCGCGAACTCGCGGAGTTTGAGCACGCGCTCGACTTCGTGACCATTACCGCGGAAGAGCTGGCGCGGGACGGGTTTGAGAAGGCGCCCCGCTTCCGCGCTTTCATTGCGGAATGGGAGGGGCATGCGGCCGGTTACGCCCTGTTCTTCGGCTACTATTCAACGTGGCGGGGAAAGGGATTGTTTCTGGAGGATCTCTTCGTGAGGCAGGCGTTTCGTGGTCGTGGGATCGGGAAGGCGCTGCTCGCATCGGTGGCGCGGATTGCAGTCGACGAGCGATGTTACGGAATACACTGGGAAGTACTTGACTGGAACCAGAAGGCGATCGAGCTGTACTCGGCGCTGGGAGCGACGTTCCAGGATCAGTGGCGGCCAGTTCTATTGACCGACGAAGCGCTACGTCGACTGGCGGAGAAAGCACTGTGAAGCTGAAAAGCGACAAACCGACCGAGCCGATTCGTCGGTTTGCCAACCGGGCCGCGTGGGCCGTGTGGCTTGAGAAGAATCATCGCAATCGGCCAGGATTGTGGCTGAGGTTAGCGAAAAAAGGGTCAGGGGTTCGATCCGTGACCTACGCCGAGGCGCTTGAAGTAGCGTTGTGTTACGGGTGGATCGATGGGCAGAAGCGCGGCGAAAGCGAGCAGGCGTGGCTGCAACGATTTCTTCCTCGGTCCGCCAAGAGCATCTGGTCGAAGATCAACCGCGACAAGGTTGTCGCTCTCATGGCCAGCGGCCAGATGAAACCTGCGGGCCTCGAAGTGGTCGGGGCCGCAAAGAAAGCGGGCAGTTGGCATGCGGCCTATGACTCGCCCAAAGGCGCGAAAGTTCCCGGGGATTTTCAGACGGCATTGGACGCGAGTCCGCGAGCTTGGAAATTCTTCGAGTCACTCGACGGAGCGAATCGGTACGCGGTGTTGTTTCGGATCCAGACGGTGAAGAAGGCGGAAACCCGAGCCCGTAAGATAGCGGAATTTGTCGCCATGCTCGAAAGGAACGAGACCCTCCACGAGCCGCGAAAAGCTCGGCGACAGTCCAAGCAATCATGACCAACCGCATTCATGTTATCGGAGCAGGGCTGGCAGGATCCGAGGCGGCTTGGCAGTGCGCACGTCGCGGCCTGGAAGTGGAACTCTCGGAAATGCGGCCCGTGCGCTCGCCTCCGGCCCACCAGACAGCGGATTTTGCCGAACTCGTGTGTTCGAACTCGCTTAAATCCGACAGCGAGAACACGGCTCCGTGGCTGCTGAAGGAAGAAATGCGGCGTGCCGGCTCGTTGCTGCTGCAGATTGCGCGGGAATGCGCGGTGCCGGCTGGGCACGCTTTAGCGGTAGACCGCGTCAGGTTCGCGGCTCGCGTGACCGAAGCGATCTCAAAGGAATCGCGGATTACAGTGCGACGGCAAGAAGTAACCGCGATTGACGAAGCGAACGACGTCACAATTATTGCCGGTGGTCCCCTGACTTCGGAGGCACTGGCTTCCGAGATTGCCAGATTGAGTCAACGGATAGAACAGACAAACCAAGAGCGGGTGGAGGCGCCCGACCCTCACAGCCCGCATCTTTACTTTTACGATTCAATCAGTCCAATTGTTGAGGCAGACTCCATCGACATGTCGCGCGTCTACATGGCGGCGCGCTATGACAAAGGCTCCGCGGATTACATCAACTGTCCGATGAC
>CAZILJ010000458.1:0-2470 GCA_964539915.1 uncultured Acidobacteriaceae bacterium
AACGGCTTTACCAGCCAGTGATCGTAAGAGCCCTTGAACATGAGGAAGCGAATCGGACGATCAATGGACGCAATCAGCAGAACCGCGTCGACCATCGAAACGTGGTTAGGGACGAGCAGCGCTCCGCCCTTGCCCGGGACATTCTCGCGCCCTTGCAGATGGATTCGATACAGGGTGTGGGTCGCGATCCAGAGCAAGAGCCGCAGCAACGCGTCAGGAAGCAAGTACAGGACGTAGGCTGTCGCGCCAACGGTCATCAGCGAAGCCGAAAGAAAGATCGCCGGCGGGCTCAGGTGCGTGTAGTGCTGAAAGAAGTAGTAAATTCCAGCAGCGGCTCCAATGCCCACAAAGGAGAGGAGGTTCGCCGCCGCGATGACTCCGCCTTTATCCTTCTGGTCGGGCCGATGTTGAATGAGCGCGTTAACCGGAACAGCGAAGAATCCTGCTGAAAAGCCAAGCGCGGTGAGCAACGCCAACACGTGAACAAACGAAATACTATGGGCAGACAGTAGAATGCCGAACACTGTCATGCCGACCGAGCCGAGCGGAATCAATCCATATTCGACCTTGCCGCCGGAAAGATAGCCTGCGGTCAAGCTACCGAGTCCTATGCCAATCGCAACCGCTGCTTGAAGAATGCCGGTGCGCGTCGAATTGATGTGCAACACATCGCTGCCGTAGAAGACAATATTTGCTGTTAGCAGAGCACCCAGGAACCAGAAATAGGTGTTGCCCAGAACGGCGAGCCAGAGAACTCGATCCTTGCGGATCAGTCGTCCCTGTTCCCAGAGATCACCCATCGGGTTGGCTCGAAATTTCTTTGTGGGATCAGCGGCGGGAACTTTCGTGATTCCGAAACTAAAGACAAGTCCGACGAAAGACAGAATTAAGAAGACGAGGCCCGACCATCCCTGATGTGCTTGGAAAAAGTCAGCTAGAGAAGCGCCCGCAACACCTCCAGCGATGATGGCCAAAAAGGTTCCGAGTTCGAGCACGCCATTGCCCCAGGAGAGCCTGGCCTCGGGCAACAATTCCGGCAGCAAGCCATACTTGGAAGGACCGAAGAGAGCCGCCTGAGTGCTTGCCAAAAAAACAGCAGCCATCTCGAGATGCAGGTTTTGCCATGCCAGCCCCGCGATGGCTAGCGCCATAACCGCGATCTCGAAGATCTTGGTCCAAATGGTTACGCTGCGCTTGCTGTAACGATCCGCAAGAAACCCGCCAGTCATCGAGAACAAAATAAACGGGACGGAAAACAGGGTGCCGACGATCAGGACGAGTTGATCGCGGTTGGACTTCTCGACGGCCATCCCCAGGATCAGAAAGACGACAAGGTTCTTGAGCCCGTTTTCGTTGAACGCACCCTGGAATTGGGTAATGACTAATGACCAGAATCCTCGCGGCCATGAGGAAGCACCAGGAATTCTTGCAGGCTCGGCGATTTCCGTTCTCGCGGCCCCAACCTCGGGCGTAACGACACCTTGGCTCATAAGCAATGTTTAAGTCGCGCCATTCTTTGGGTTCTGGACATCTTGTCATGAAGCAGTTAAGGAATCTAGTCTCCAGCGATAGAACGACAGTTACTTCCGAGTATGCAGCCATAGATAATGTGCAAGACTGGATGGACGGCTCGTTCTACCATTTAGGCGTACAAAAGCACGTACATACGGAGTGTGCCGGCCTTGGAGCTCATACTCGTAGTGTTCGCGTTGTTTGCCCTCGCCACACCGTTCGCAACCGTTTTTCTTCTCTTGCGCCAGCGCGAACTTCGGCAGCGACTCCTCAAGCTCACCGAGCTGAGCATGGAGGTCGCCGATGGATTACGTCGCGACCTCCAGGAACTCAAGCGGCAGGTTGAGACGTCTGCAATCGCCTCTTATTCACCAACAGAAACGGCCCTTCGGATGCATACCACGGTTGTGGCACAGGTGGCGGAGGAGTCCGCGCCAGTTGCGTCGGTCAGAAAAATGGTGGATGTCGCAATCCCTCATTCAGTCACTCCGACGCCGGTTACATCTTCCATCGAGAAGAAGCTAGAAGTTGTCGCCGAAACGCGAGAGGCGCCTTTTCCCGTTGCCACGACGCACGTACCACTGCAGCCACCAGGAAGCCAGCGCGAGCAGCCCGACGCCGATGTCGTCGAACCAGTAAGTCAGCCGGAACAGAAGCCTGTTCCCTCTCCGATCACGGCGCTGCCTGTCCCGATAACCGCGACCGAAACCAAGCTGCCATCTGCACCAACGCCTGCGATACCGGCGCACAGACGGGAAGCCGCGCAGCCTCCGTCGGCGACGCCGCCACCCCTGTCACGGCGAGAAATGCCACCTAACCTAACGGCCCACGCCGCAACCGTGCCACACTCGCCAACTCCGGTGTCGCCTGCACCGACGGTCCGCTTTGTTCGGCCACCGTCAGCTTCGCTCCGCTCTTCCGCATCAACTTCTGGCGCATCAACTTCTGGCTCCCTACC
>CAZILJ010000459.1:0-7545 GCA_964539915.1 uncultured Acidobacteriaceae bacterium
CCGCGAACTCAAGTCACCTGTTCCGCGACTTTATCGAAGCGAACGCCATGGTTACCATCACCGACAATACCGTCGAGGTCGCCTTTGGAAAACGCGCTCACAGCCCTTTGTTACTCGCCGCCGGTTTTCAAAACACCGAGCTCGCCGTGCCGTGGTGGGGCGGCCGAAAACTCAAAAGCTCATTCGGCTAACCGAATTGTTAGCTCATCGCCCCGCCATGGGAATCCAGGCTATCGCGGTGAGAAAAGCTTGGAAGAGGAGGAACTAAGAAATGAGTTAGGGAAACCTCTTAATGCAATCCAGTGGGTGCAAGTCCCACCTGACCAAAGTCGAGCAGACAGGTCAGTAGCGAGTCTTGCCATTCACTGGGCGACTGGTGGGTGCGAAGCGTAGACAGCGAGGAAACAAGGCCGCGAGGGTTCAGCTCCGAAATCGTTTCTCGTGGTGATGCCGACGCCGTTAGCGTGGCGGAAGGCAGCATCCGGCAGCGACCGTTAACGCGAGGTCGTGCTGGGATCGCCGGAGTCCCTAGCCCGGGGCATGTTTCCAAAGGGATTGTCCAGGAACCGAAAAGAGCTCCCCATCTCCTCCCACACCAAGAGGAACACCTCTTACATCGGGAGGTACGTGCACCCAAGGGTCGACCGGAGGGGGCACGGAGAGATGGCGAGCAGTCTTACAACCTCATAGTACCGGTGGAGGGTGGAGAACCGCAGGGCTTCCCGCAAGGGAGCGGCCACGGCATCCACTGGAGGGAAGGGGGAAGCAAGCGTACGAATCTGCTGAAAGGAGACATAACGAGACCCTGATCTCGACTAGTTATGTTCACAGACATCAACAGAATAGCTGAACTCGCCAAGGAAGATCCGAAGCGACAATTCTTCTCAATCGCTCGCCTGATCACAGCGGAAAAGTTGTATGCGGCATTCCTGAATCTTCGAAAGGATGCCAGTGCCGGGATCGACAAGGTCACGTACGACGAGTACGAGAAGGACGCCGCGAGAAGCGTCGGCCGGTTACACGGGCGGCTCAAAGAGGGCAAGTATCGGGCCCAACCGCTGCGTCGAGTCTATATCCCCAAAGAGGATGGGAAGCAGAGACCAATCTCGATTCCCGCTCTGGAGGACAAGCTCGTGCAGAAAGTTATGGTGGACCTGTGACCACTTCGCAAATTAACGTCCCAGGAAGTCAGCTTCTGGGAGATCGGACCGCAGCGACGATACCAGACCGTCCAGCTCACCGCTCAACTTGCCACCGAAGGCATTATGGTCGGGGGCGCTCTGAGACCAAAGAACCAGATATCGGTCGGTACTCGCGAGCAATTGTCTACTTTGTACCGGCTGTCACTGGCGGAGTACTTATCGAGTACTTAAGCACGGCGATTGTCATGGATGGCTCAAGGTGTATCATAAGCCGCACGTCGACGCAGAGTCCGACCTTAATCGTTAATGCGGCCCCAGGGAAACGGCTTTGCCCATCATTCAGCCCAACTCATCCGATTGGTCCATCCGGGCATCCGCGACGTCCAGAAGCTCGCGGTCGGCTGCTGGCATCACAGAGCCAGACTTTCCTAGGGAATTTCTAACAGAAGAATCGGGAGTTGCCGAGGAATTCACGGCTCAGCCGAGGGTGGCAACGCGCGGTGAAGCCGGAGCGCTGGGTGCGCTCGACTTTTCCTACGACCTTGCAGATGGGGAAGCAGCTGTCTTGGCCATCCGCCATCCATCGGGCGCCTTAACTTTTCACACTCCGGTCCAGTCCGCGAGCCGTGGCCCTATGCGGCCCAATCAGGTGCGATTTTGTGTCACCGTCCGGTCTGCAGACTCGGTGACGAAAACTCGTGGAATTGCTAGCAAGGCAATAAAAGTGGTTCTCATAAAGGTCGGAAAGGTCGTCGCCGACAAGGCGTTAAGCCTCGCGCTTCCAAAGCTTGCAGCCGCGTTTGAGAGAAATGTCTGGAACAAGGCTGGACTCCAGGAAGGTTGGCACAAAATCACGAAAGAGACGCTGGGCGCGAAGACGCTGGGACTAGGAAAACCGGTGTCAACCGACCGCTCTCTTTTGTTTCTACACGGAACCTTCTCGAATGCCGCTTCCGCGTATGGCTCCCTGGCAAACTCCAATTTCTTCGATCGCGCGAAGGCCCTGTACGGCGACCGCATTTTCGCATTTAATCATTTCACTGTCAGCCGCACTCCGGAAGAGAACGCGCGGATGCTGTTGGAAGGCTTGCCTGACCAACCTACGACATTTGATGTGATCACTCACTCGCGCGGAGGATTGGTCCTGCGCAATCTGGTTGAGCGCGCCCCTGTGTTCGGATCCCTCGCACAGCGCTTCAAACTCGGTCGCGCAGTACTAGTTGCATCGCCGAATGACGGAACTCCGCTGGCGACACCGCAGCGCTGGCACGACACGGTCGGTTGGATCGCAAACTTGCTCGAATTGTTTCCGGAGAATCCGTTCACGACGGGTGCGGCGTTCGTAGCCAATGGACTCGTTTGGATAGCGCGGCACGCATCTGGCGATCTCCCGGGATTGCACTCGATGGATGGGGCCGGGGAACCGATTGCCGAGCTCCAGTCTCCGCCTGGTCCACCGGCGGACGCTTACTCGGCGCTGGTCGCCAACTACAACCCGAGCGAAAAAGTATTGTTGCGAATGCTCGACACTGGTATCGATCAGTTCTTTGCAACGGCAAACGACTTGGTGGTGCCCACCGCTGGAGGCTGGCACGTTGGCCAACCCGGCAGGGTTTTAATTCCGGCGGCGCGTATCGGATGCTTCGGCGCCGGAGGGAATCTCCCGGGCGATTCAGTCACGCATATAGACTTCTTCAGTCGACCTGAAACGGTGAATTTTCTCACGCACGCGCTCGCCGGCGAGCAACAGCTGGTAAAGCGGGTGGATCCGCTGGCGACCCTGCCAGATCGCAGGCTACTCCGTGAGGGAGCGGCGGCGTATGCCTCTGTCGCGTCAGTCCCCTCCGGACAGGTATCGCGAACGGTTCGCAGCTCGACTATTCGTCCGTCTTCGAGTGCCCCGAAACTGCCACCACTTGCTGTTACGGTCGTGAATGGAGATCTAACCTTCGAGAGAGAACCGCTCCTCGTCGGGCACTACAGGGCCATAGAGCTAACCGGCACCGAGAAAGTGATGGACAACCTCATCGGCGGTGCAATGGGGCAGTCACTCAGGCTCGGTTTCTACCCTCTTGTGCCCGGTTCAAACCAAGTATTCGTGAATACATGTGCAAATCCAGAAGATATCAGGCGAATGCCGCGTCCCAAGGCCGTTATCGTGGCGGGCTTGGGCACGGAAGGAAGATCGAATCCAGCTGATCTGGCACTCACCGTGCGACAAGCAGTTATCGCCTGGGCGCAACGCACGGCCGAACTGGAGAAGAAGGCACCGCAGTCGTTTGACCTTACTACCACTCTCCTGGGCAGCGGGGGGATTGGAGTTACGGCCGGGCAGTCTGCGCAACTGATTGTGCAGGGAGTCTACGAGGCGAATCAACTTCTGAGTGGCGCGCGAGCGGCGGAGGAAATGCGGAGGAAGAATCACAAAGAACCCGGAGGGACTGCACTCCGCGCCCTCAAGGTATTGCCGCTTGTGAGCCACTTGCGAATTATTGAACTCTATCTCGACCGGGCCTCGGAGGCATGGCGAGCGCTTACAATGCTGGCTGCTGCTGCCCCGGACCGCTATCGAATCGGCGACGAGATTGAGGTCGGAACCGGACCGCTTCAAAAACCACTCGATTCGGGATATCGAGGCGCCGATTACGATTTCATCGCCGCAGAAGCGGTACAAAACGAGAAGCACGAAATGTCGATCAAATATACGCTCGACACCAAGCGCGCCCGCAGCGAAGTCCGGGCGCAGAAGACTCAGCCTCAACTCGTGCGCGATCTAGTGGCCACTGCATCCGATGCCGGCAACCATGATCCCCAAATCGGTCGAACGCTGTTCAAGTTGTTGGTTCCGGTGGAGATGGAAGCCTTTCTCGCAGGAAGCGACGAGATGCAGATACAACTCGATCCTGAAACTGCCGGAATTCCATGGGAACTGCTAGACAGCAACGACGGCGATGAGCACGATCCTGACAAAAAGTGGGCCATCCGCACCAAGTTGCTCCGCAAACTTCGCATGACCGACTTCCGCGAGCAAGTGCGCGATGCTACTGCGGCTGATAGCATTTTGGTCATCGGAGAACCAGCTTGCCCACCGCAGTACCCGCGGCTTGACGGCGCGCGGGCCGAAGCGCAGGCGGTCTACCGATGCCTGGCGGATTCCCTAGGACGAGACCGGGTGGAGAGGCTGTTCAGTGAGGATCCGGAGAAGAGTGGACCCGACGCGCTTGCGGTGCTCAATGCTTTGATGGCATGCGACTGGCGCATTGTGCACATCGCGGGCCACGGAGAACTGCTTGCGCCGAATGGGGCTCCCGGCGGTATCGTGTTATCTAACGGCTTGTTCTTAGGGTCGAACGAGATTGGCGGGATGCGAGTTGTGCCGGAGTTGGTATTCGTTAATTGCTGCCATCTCGCGGCTCGCAGCGGCGACCAGTTGCTCGCGGACAGCCAGCAGGCAAGTGGTCGCGCTCGCTTCGCCTCTGGAGTGGCTGAACAGTTAATCAATATCGGCGTGCGTTGTGTCATCGCCGCGGGATGGGCAGTCAACGACGTGGCAGCTCGTACCTTTGCGACGACGTTCTATGACAGCCTGCTGAGGGGGAACCGTTTCATCACTGCGGTGGCGGAGGCGCGCAAAGCCGCATACAGCGACGACGACAATACCTGGGGGGCATACCAGTGTTACGGAGACCCGGATTGGTACTTCGGCCGCAACGAGAGTGAACGCGGAACGACGAAAACCGCACCAGCGGACGAATTCGCTGGAGTGGCGTCAGAGACGGCGTTGAAACTGGCCCTCGAAACGATAGCAGTTCAAACGAAGTTCCAGAACCGCAAACCGGCGGTGCAACTCGGACGCGTTCGCGTTCTTGAGGAACGGTTCGCTCCGAAATGGGGCAGCAGTGGCTCTGTCGCTGAGCTATTCGGAACGGCTTACGCAGAAGTGCGTGACCTCAACAATGCGATCCGCTGGTACAAGGTCGCGGTGAATGCAACCGATGGAAGAGCGTCGATGAAAGCCGCCGAGCAGCTTGCGAATGTCCTGGTTCGCCTAGCTTGGGAGTCGGTAGATAGTTCGCGTAAGGAGCGCGACACGAGATTTGCAGAGCTGAAATCGATATCCCGAGGTCGTGGAGCCGCGAACAAGAAAGCTCGCGATGCCGCGAAACGCTCGCTTGGGGCCGCCGAGCAAACCTTTCGGGATTCAATGATTTCGGCCCGCGAGTCGGCGAAGCAGGCGACGGCCCTGCTCGATAAGTTGGTAGCGATCCATCCGACGATGGAGCGCGAGAGCATCTACGGTTCAACGTGGAAACGCCTTGCTCTGATCGAAGCGGCCGCGGGTCGAGCGTTGGAGGAACAGAAGGCGATCGAATCCATGAAGCTGCACTATCAGCGAGCGGCGGAGATAGGACGTCAGAGTGCGGCGTCGGACATATTTTACCCGGCAATGAATTACCTGTCGGCAGAACTGTCCTTGAATGCCGGCCGACGGGGATGGAAGGGTTTGGACTTGTCCATCACTGAGTCGACGCGTGCCAGCATCGACGCCAAAAACGTTGCGGATCCCGACTTCTGGAGCGTCATTGGTCAAACGGAGTTGCAGCTGTACATGGCGCTGGCTGCCGGCAAACTCGCGAGTGCGCGCGAATCGCTAGCAAGAGGCTACCAGGATGTATACAGACGTGTTAGTGCGCCATGGATGTGGTCCTCAGTGTATGATACGGCGCAGTTCGTGCTACGAAAGTACTCGACACGTGCGTCCGATAAAGAACGCAAGGCAGCCGAGGATATTTTGGGCTCTCTGCTCGCGTTTGCTCAATCGAAATGATGCCCGATGCATTCGGGCGGGGGCTACGCTTCCTCCACCCGACGCTCATACTCTTCTAATCCCTGCTTTCACTGGAGGGCCATGGCCGACCATCTTGTGAAGTTGGTTCACGCGCAAGATCTGGCGCGCTGGAAACGTTTCCCAGCCTATGAAGAGCATACCGGCAAGACGCTGGCCCAGCAAAGGAGCGAGGTCAAAGCGCGTGACGATTTGGGGAGAAAGCTCTGGCGGCTCATCCAGGCTAAGCGCATAGTTGACGGGGCCGACACTCCAAGTGTCTACCGAACCACAATCGCAGGTACCCCTTGGCCGATCAGCTTGCCGGGCCGACGATCTGTCCGAATCTCTCCTCCAGACTATCCTGAGACGACCTTTGAGGCAGACATCGGACGGGTGGAGGGAGGGCGGCTCGTACTGCCGCTTTTCATCAGGGAGTGTGAGGTTAGTGTGCGTTATCTGGCAGCAAATCAGGTCGCGGTGGCGGACCAAGTCGCGTCTGCTCAGGCGCAGCTTTCACAGGCACCGGAAGTTGATCTGGATGAGTTGCGGACCTACCTCGGCATGCTGCAGCCTGATCCGGTTCTCTTCGTCTCGCACCGTTGGGAAACCTCGACGCATCCGGACCCCGAGGGGCGACAACTTGAGAAGCTGAAGGCGCTGAAGGACTGCTATCTGATCTACGACTACACTTCTTTCCCGCAGGAAACCGCCACGCCCGAGGCGCAAGGAGCCTTGCGCCAGGTGCTGGACGCTATGGACGGGTTCATCGACAACGTCCTTGTAGTCTCCGCGTCAGACTACATGAACCGGGGTTGGTGCCTGTATGAGTATATTGCCGGTTCGCTGATGCACCGGATAGTTTGCGACGAGGTCAAAGACCCCGCTTTGGTGCGGTTGAGAAACATTGTCGCGACCGAGCCTAATCCACCGGGAATAGGCAGTACCCACCGCGAAGCGCGTAACGCTAAAGACGAGTTCGTTCTGGAGGCGATTAATGCAATTCTACCGGTCTTCGGCAATGGTGGGTTCACCGTGTCGGCGGACCGGGCCATCGTGCAGAACCTGCTGATTCAGCGAATGCGCCGCACCTTGCCACGGAAAAACGAATACATGCCGTATGTTGGGGAATGGAAAACCACCGAATGGACAGAGGAGGAGCTGGCAGCGGCGTTTAAGAGCGAACTGAAATGGGAGGCGCTGCAATACGATCCGACTATTCCGATTTTCGAGCCTATGGTGCCGGACACCGTTGCCGGAGCGGTTGCCGCGGGCTTTTCCATTCAACAACAGCCAAAGAACTTCGGTCGGTATGGGTTAGATAGATTGGATTTTAGCGGCCTGAATCGCCTTGTTCTGATGATGACAGGAGGCGCCGGTGCCGTGATCCTGCTGCTCCTGTGGGCCATTTATCGTCTCGTACGCTAGCAAGCGAACGAAAGGACTAGGATTATTCCCGTGCTGTCGATAATTGAGAAAGTATCGGTAACCCGCTCGTCAGCGGAAGGTCGCTGCCGTCAATTGTGACATAACGACGACGCTTAGGAACTTTTGTATTATGCACTTCATAGCGTTTAT
>CAZILJ010000460.1:0-15437 GCA_964539915.1 uncultured Acidobacteriaceae bacterium
AATCCTGATTTGGGGCAAGAGCATCAACCTCTGGTCTGCAAAGAAATCGAATCCGCGACTTCCGCGGTTTTCAACTTGATTCACTTCTGATTCACTTCGGGTGAGTCGATAGCGCGCTCGCGGCGGCGCGGTCCACTAGCCAAATCAACTTTCCTTTGCTGGGCTTGACCAGTTTCGCGGGATATTGCTCGGCCGGAGCATCTTCCTCCAACACGGTCCGAAGCACCGCGGCTTTGTCGGTACCGCTGACCAAGAAGGTCACGCAGCGCGCTGCGTTCAGGATTGGAAGCGTCAGGGAAATGCGGTGGGTCTTCAGCTTCTCAACCCAGTTGGCGACTACGAGGCGCGATTTTTCGTGCAAAGCCGCGGTGCCGGGGAAAAGCGAAGCCGTATGTCCGTCCGGACCTAGGCCAAGAAGGATCAAGTCGAAGGTTGGAAACTGTCCTGGTTCCAGCTCAAAGAATTTCCGGAGCGTCTGCTCATAGAATTGCGCAACGGCTTCCGCGTCGGGATTCTCGGCTGGAATCCGGAATATATTTCCGGCGGGCACAGCAATCTTCGACAGCATCGCTTCGTCCGCCATGCGGAAATTACTGTCGGGATCGGTTGGGGGAACATGCCGCTCGTCGCCCCAGAAAAAAAACATGCGATCCCATGGCAAAGCCGTGCGCGCATTGGTAGCCAGTAAATTGTAGAGACTCTTGGGAGTTGATCCACCCGCCAAGGCGATCGTGAAGCGGCCACGCTGTGCCCCGGCTTCATTCGCACATTGCACCACTACTTCAGCCGCGGCTCCGAACAGCTCCTGCGGAGTGGTTAGGGTTCGAATCTCAACGGAAGGGTTCACAGATTTTGCTCTTGCCTTTCCCCGGTGCTGCCTTTACCGCTGGCTGCGTTGGACAGATGCACAGCGTGCCGCTCCCAATAGTCCGGCGTTCTGGTTGACGACAACCTGCACCGGAACCGCTTCCACCAGCGGGCGCAGGCGCCCCTTGTTGACGAAAGACTGCATAAACACTGGACCGGTCAGCTTGGCAAGAATTTTAGGAGAAATGCCTCCAGCCAGAAAGAGCCCTCCGGTCGCCATCACCTTCAGCGCCAGATTGGCGGCCTCCGCGCCGTAAACGGCGATCCATAGGTCCAGTGCCTGAACCGCCAGATTCTCAGTTCCGTCCAGCGCAGCCCGGGAGATAACGGCGGCAGGATCACCCTTGGTGAGGGCGGCTGAAAACTCCGCAGATTCCTTCCCGCACCCTCTGCCGCGCAGGAATTCGTAAACATTGACCAGGCCGGGACCAGAGAGAACGCGCTCGTAGCTCACATGGCCGAAGCGAGCCTGGAGAAAGCGCAACAACTCTATCTGCAAATCTCCCTGAGGGCCGAAGTCGCAGTGGCCGCCTTCGCAGGCGAAAACTTGATGCCGGCTTCCATCCCAAAAAAGTCCGGCTTCACCTAATCCCGTTCCCGGCGCGATCACTGCCTGGTTGCCAACGACCGGCCCGCTCACCTGGTTCAATGAGACCAAGTCTCCCGGTTCTAGTGCACCGATGCCCCAAGCACTGGCTTCGAGGTCGTTGATCAGCAGGGTCTCGGGAAGGTGAATCTGCTTGGCGAGGCGCGACTGCTCGATCACCCAAGGGAGGTTTGAGGTCTCAACCCGCCCATTTCGCACAGGGCCCGCGATGCCGAAACACGCCGCGTCGGGATGAGCGCCGGAATCATCCAGAAACTGACTTACAATTTCGCCGAGTTCGCTGTGCTCGCGGCTGGGAAAGACGCGTTCGGACACCATGTGTAAGTGTCCATTCTGGGGTTGAAAATATGCCAGCCTAGCATTGGTGCCGCCAATATCGCCGGCCAGAATCATTTCTCGAAGTTCCTCCAGCGACGGCCGTCGCGTTCGAGCAATTCGTCGGCATCCTTGGGTCCCCAAGTGCCAGATGCATAGTTGGGGAAATTGCGCGGAGGCAGCGCCTTCCAGAGATCGAGCACCGGATTGACCACGGCCCAGCCTGCTTCGACCATATCTGCCCGCTGGAACAGCGTTTGATCGCCGATCATGCAGTCATGGAGCAGTCGCTCGTAGCCGGTGCTGGGCTGCTTGCCGAAGTATTCCTGATATTCGAAGTTCATGTCGACCGTGCCCAGGCGCATGACCGGACCGGGGACCTTGGCCGCGAATTGCAGCGAGATTCCTTCTTCGGGCTGAATATGTAGGACCAGTTGGTTCGGCATCAGGTGTTCCACCGGGGTGTCGCGGAACAGCACGAATGGCGCCCGCCGAAACTGTATCACGATATGCGTGTTACGCACCGGCATTCGCTTTCCTGTGCGCAGATAGAACGGCACATCGGCCCACCGCCAGTTATCAATCAGCAGTTTCATCGCGACGAAGGTCTCGGTGCGCGACTCGGGAGGAACATCGGGCTCCGTACGATACGCCGGGACCCGCTTGCCGTCTTCGGTCCCGTCACCATACTGACCGCGCACGCTGCGGCTCAATACCTCTTCGTCGCTCATGGGCTGAATGGCATGCAGAATCTTGGCCTGCTCGTCGCGGACGGCGTTGGCGTCAAAGGAAATCGGGGGCTCCATGGCGGTAAGGCTGATCAGTTGCATGATGTGATTGGGCACCATGTCGCGCAACGAGCCCGCTTGATCGAAATAACTGCCGCGTCCTTCCACCCCAACGGTTTCTGCCACCGAAATCTGCACATGGTCGATATAGCGCCGGTTCCACACCGGCTCAAAGATTCCGTTGGCGAAGCGGAAGGCCATGATGTTCTGCACCGTCTCTTTTCCGAGATAGTGGTCGATGCGGTAGATCTGCTTCTCTTCGACTACTTTGAGCAGTTCCTGGTTGAGCGCTTTGGCAGATTCAAGGTCGTGCCCGAAGGGTTTCTCGATGACCACTCGCCGCCAGTGGTTATTGCTTTGCTCCATCAATCCCGCCGCCGCGAGCTTATCTACGATGGGTCCGAAATAATTGGGAGCCACGGCCAGGTAGTAGAAGAAGTTCTGGTGGGTGGAGTGCTCACGATCGATCCCGGTGAGGAAATCTTTGAGTTTTGGATAAACTCCGTCGTCGTTAAAATCCCCGGCAAAATAATAAAAACGACGGGCGAACCACTCCCAAAGCTCGTCGTCTACGCATTCCCCGCAGTACGCTTTTACGTCGTCATAGACCCTTTTCCGGAACTCATCGTTCGACAACTGCGTGCGGGCTACGCCCACTACCGCAAACTCGCGCGACAGCAAGCTGGCTCTTGCGAGGTTGTAGAGCGCTGGAATCAGCATGCGTCCGGTAAGATCTCCGGCCGCGCCAAAGATCACCATTACGCAAGGATCCCCTTGTTTGCCGATGCGTGGCGGCGCTGCCGTCGGGTGTTCCGCTAGTTCAGCCATAAAGTAAATTCCTTTGGATCTTCTATAGAAAAATAGGATCCCGCGTTTAAGCGGTCTTCTTCGTTTTGCCGGCGCCCTGCTCCACGTGCCCGCCGAATTTCTGCCGCATGGCGGACAGCATTTTCTCGGCAAACGTGTGCTGTTGCCGTGAACGGAAACGCACGAACAGCGCCGCGGTCAATACATCCGCAGGGACCGCCTCGTCGAGCGCCGCCTGAATCGTCCAGCGGCCTTCGCCCGAATCTTGCACATATCCTTCATATTCGGAGAGCGTGGGATTTTCCGCGAGCGCCATTGAGGTCAGGTCCAACAGCCAGGAACTGACCACGCTGCCGCGCCGCCACACTTCGGCGATATCCGGCAAATTGAGGTCGTAACGCATGTTTTCCGGCAAGTCTTTGCGGTTCGCGTTTTTGAAGATGTCGAAGCCTTCCGCGTAGGCCTGCATGAGGCCGTACTCAATGCCATTGTGCACCATCTTGACGAAATGTCCGGACCCGGCGGGACCGCAATGGATGTATCCACTCTCTGCTGTGCCCCCGAGTTTTTCTCGCCCTGGAGTTTGCGGGATGTCGCCCTTGCCAGGAGCGAGGGTCGCGAAGATAGGATCGAGCCGCTGCACTGCTTCTTTGGGGCCGCCAATCATCATGCAGTAACCGCGCTCCAATCCCCACACGCCACCGCTCGTGCCCACGTCGACGTAGTGAATGCCCTTAACCTTCAGCTCATTCGCCCGTCGCACATCATCCTTGAAATACGAATTGCCGCCGTCGATGATGGCGTCGCCTGCCTGCATGTGCGACGCGAGTTTCTGCACAGTGATCTCGGTTGGACCGCCAGCGGGCACCATGATCCAAATGGCACGGGGCGGGGTTAGCTCAGCAATCAGACCTTCGAGTGAAGCAGAGGCGCCTGCGCCTTCCCCCGCGAGTTGCTTCACGGCGTCAGGGCTGAGATCCGAGACTACGAGTTGATGCCCGCCGCGCATGAGACGCCGGGTCATATTCGCACCCATGCGACCTAAACCCACCATTCCCAATTGCATTTTCGCTCCTGAGTAGCGCCGGCGTCCGGCCGCCCGCAGCGAGGGCAATTCTGCCCTCATGTTCATAACCACAGAATTCCTACTGAGCCTTCTGAATCGCGGACTGCAAAGTTGCCAGGCCCGCCTTCAGATTGCTGCCGAGATGCACCCGCAGTGCCCGTCTGCCACGGTCGGCGAGCACCTGGAAATCCCCGCGCGCCTGCGCTGCCTTGACGACTCCGAACGTGTATTTCTGTCCTGGAACCGGCAATTCGACGGAGTCGCTGCAGGTTATTTGCAGAAACACTCCGCTGTTTGGTCCGCCTTTGTAAGCCTGTCCAGTGGAGTGGAGAAAGCGAGGCCCGAAGCCCAGACAAGTTGCCACGTGCTTCTTATCGCGGACCAAGTGCCGCAGGGTTTCGAAGCTCTGTTCATTCTCAGCATTCATCTGGAGGTAAGCGAGCACCGCGAAGTAATCGCCAGCCTTGATGCGAGCGAGATGCGCTTTGAGGTATCCCACGAGGGACTTGTCACTGCTGGCGGTTTTCGCCAATTCCGCGGCATTTTTTTCGTCGGTGAATAATTTGATGCCGGAGTCTTCGACGACCGGCTTCTCGGGAGGGAGGGAGCCAGCCTTTTCGTACGCCGAGGTCAACTCGCGAGTCGCGATCTTGCTGGCTTCGACGTCGGGCTGATTGAAGGCATTGATCCCGATAATTGATCCGGCCACGGCAGTGGCAATTTCCCAGCGAAAGAATTCCGCGCCAAGATCATAAATATCTGGCATCGTGACGCGCACGACCGGGTGCCCGGCCTTCTCGATCGCGGCCACTTTCGCTTCTTGATCGGCATCCGCACCGGACTCCAACCGAACATAGACGAACAGGCGATCGCTGCCGTAGATCTCAGGAGTGGTCAACATTTCGCGGTCGACGGGGATGATGCCCTGGCCGTTTTTGCCGGTAGATTCGGCGAGCAGTTGTTCCAGCCACGCGCCCAGAACCGCAACGCCGGGAGAAGCGATGATCGTAACCTTGTCGCGACCAGCTTTCGCGGCGGTTCCGAGGATGATGCCCAGTACGGCACCAGGGTTTTCTTCGACAGCAACGCCCGTACCGCACGCACGAACCATCTCCGCAGCCCGAGCAAGAAACTTCTTGATATCGATTCCCATGACCGCGGCGGGCACCATGCCGAAATTCGAAAGTGCCGAATACCGCCCGCCGATGGAGGGGCGTCCGAAGAAGATATGCAGAAACCGATCCGTTTCTGCGACCTGCTGCATTTTCGATCCGGGATCGGTGATCGCCATGAAGTGACTTCCAACCTTCACCGCGCCCACGGCCTGCTTTGTCCGCTCGAAAAAATATTGTTTGAAGATGTTGGGTTCGAGCGTACTGCCGGACTTGCTCGAAACGATGAAAAGCGTCTTTGGAATATCGATCTGATGCTCTAACGATTTGACCTGGGCGGGATCGGTCGAATCGAGCACGTGCAGGGTAGGGAAGTGCGTGATCCTGCCGAAGGTCACGCGCAGAACTTCCGGACATAAACTGGATCCGCCCATGCCGAGCAACAGCACACGCTGGAAGCCACGGCTCTGCACTTCCTTTGCAAGCTTCTGAAGTTGGTCTTGCTGAGCGATCTGCTCTTCGACGATATCGAGCCATCCCAGCCAATTGGCCTCGTCGGCGCCGGTCCAGAGCGTGGCATCACGATTCCACAAACGTTCGATCGTTCGGCGCGACTGCCAATCGGCAATCGTCGCTTTCACGGTCGTGGCCAGCGATTCCGGCAGGGAAGTCTTGACTCGGCTCACGGCTATCCTTTTTTCGGTTGCATGCCTTGCTGCTGCGTATTTTTCTCGACCGCAGCCAGTAGTTTGGCAAAGGCGTCAGCGAATAACTTGACGCCGTCCGACGTGAGTTGGTCGGTGACTTCTTTGATGGAGACGCCGGCGCGTGCCAGATCGTCCATCACCTTGGCAGCTCCGGGCACATCCTCGGTAAGGCTATTTCTGGGGCGTCCGTGGTCGCGGAACGCATCGATCGTAGCTGGGGGCATGGTGTTAACGGTATCGGGCCCGATTAATTCCTCGACGTAAATCACGTCACGATAGGCCGGATTCTTGGTGCTCGTGCTGGCCCAGAGTACCCGCTGAGTCTGAGCGCCTTTGGCGGCCAGGGCCTGCCAGCGCGGGCCGCTGAAGATTCGCTGGTAGCGTTGATACGTCAGCTTGCCGTTGGCAATCGCTACTTTTCCCGGCAAGTTCTTCAACAAGGACTGTTGATTGGGGTCGGTCGTCGTTTTGAGCTTGTCGTTGAGCTTGGAATCGACCAGCGTGTCGATACGGCTGATGAAAAAGCTGGCGACGCTCGCCATTTTTTTCAGATCGCCAACGCGAGCCGCCAGGTCTTCGAGCCCCGCGATATAAGCCTCGGCCACCTTCTCATAAACCTCTTGCGCGAACAACAGTGTCACGTTGACGTTGATGCCTTCGCTGATTAGTTGCCGAATCGCCGGAAGGCCCTCGGCCGTGCCAGGGACCTTGATCATGACGTTCTCGCGCTTTACGGCCTTCCACAGGCGGCGCGCTTCCTCGATCGTCTCTTGCGTTTTATGCGCCAAGAGGGGAGACACCTCCAGGCTGACATATCCATCGCGGAACTTCGATTGCTCGTATACCGAACGTAGAGCGTCGGCGGCAGACTGAATGTCGCGGATGGCGATCTGTTCGTAAATGTCGGTCGTCGTGAGATCCTTGCGGGAAGCGAGCGAATGCAAAATGTCGTCGTACAGTGTGCTCTCGCCGATCGCCTTCTCGAAGATGGAAGGGTTCGAAGTCATTCCTCGCAGTCCGTCTTCGTCAATCAGTTTCGCGAGCTTTCCGGTGGTAAACAGATCATGCCGGATGTAGTCGAGCCACATCGACTGGCCGTAATTAAGCAATTCCTTCAGCGGATTTTTTGTCGCTTTCGAATTATCGATAACCCCAGTTGGCTGCATAAATTTCTTCTCCACAGTCTTCGATACGAATATCGATGCTAATTTTGTGATTTTGTGATTCCGAACCCGACTTCATTTCTCGGCCATCGCCGCGCGGGCTTCCTTTACGACGGTTTCTACCGTGAATCCGAAATACTTCAGGAGATCCTTCAATGGCGCCGAAGCTCCGAACCTGTGCATACCGACGTTGCGTCCCTTCAGTCCGGTATAGCGTGCCCATCCTAAGGTGGCTGCCATTTCGACCGACACGCGAGCGGTTACGTCGGAGGGTAGGACACTTTCTTTGTACGACTCATCCTGCTTTTCAAAGATTTCCCAAGAGGGCATGCTGACGACACGAGCCTTCACGCCGTCCGCCTTCAGTTTCTCGTATGCATCCACGCAGAGTGATACTTCACTACCGGTGCCAAGCAGGATCACATCGGGCTTGCCGCCAGGCGAATCGGCGAGGATATAGGCGCCCTTCGCCACCCCCGAAGCCGGTGCATACTTTGAACGATCCAAAGTTGGAAGCGCTTGCCGGGTCAATACGAGTGCCACAGGCGAGCTTTGCTGCTGAGCAATGATCTTCCACGCCTCGGTCACTTCATTCGCATCCCCGGGGCGAAGCACAATCAGATTCGGCATGGCTCGCAACGACGCCAGTTGCTCGATCGGCTGATGAGTAGGCCCATCTTCGCCCAGGCCAATCGAATCATGCGTAAAGATAAAGATCGACGGACATTGCATCAGCGCTGACAACCGGATACTCGCCCGCATGTAGTCGCTGAAATTAAAGAAGGTCGCGCCGAAAGCGCGATTCCCGGAAACCGTCAGTCCATTTACGCTGGCCCCCATCACGTGCTCGCGCACGCCGAAGTGCAGGTTGCGTCCAGCCGGAGTGGCGGCCTCAAAATCTCCCGCACCTTCGAACTTCAGCGTCGTCTTGTTGGAGGTCGCCAGATCGGCCGACCCGCCAATCATCCACGGAATGTTTTGTGCCACGGCGTTCAGCACCTTGCCCGAGCTCTCGCGAGTCGCCATGCCTTTGGCATCGGCGGGGAATGTCGGCAAGTCCTTGTCCCAGCCCGCAGGCAGTTCGCGATGCTGCATGTGTCCCAGTCGCTCGGCCAGGTCCGGGTACTTCTTCGAATATCCCGCGAAAAGATCGGACCATTTTGCGCGCAGTTCGCGCCCGCGTTTTCCAATTCTCTCGCGGAATTGTTCGCGTACGCCATCCGGAACCAGAAACTTTGCGTCTTCGGGCCATCCGTAGAACCTTTTCACCAGCCGAACTTCTTCTGCGCCCAGAGGTTCGCCGTGAGCGGCGTTGGTGTCCTGTTTGTGAGGCGAACCGTAGCCGATGTGGGTGTCCACGATGATGAGAGTCGGCCGGTCTTTGGTATGCAGGAAGGTTTCAAACGCCCGCGAGAGCATCGTCAAATCGTTGGCATCGGCCACGCGCGTGATGTTCCACCCATATCCGACAAAGCGCGTTGCCACATCTTCGCTGAACGACCAGTCGGCGGGCCCATCGAGGGTGACGTGATTGTTGTCGTAGATCCAACAGAGGTTCGGAAGCTTCAGATGTCCGGCGAGAGATGCGGCCTCGCCCCCGACGCCCTCCATCAGATCGCCATCGGAACAGATCGCGTAAACATTAAAGTCCAAGATCTCAAAATCCGGCCGATTGAGGTTTGCGGCTTGCCATCTGCCGGCAATGGCCATTCCGACGCTATTGCCCACGCCTTGGCCGAGAGGTCCGGTTGTGGTTTCAATTCCCGAAGTGACATGAGATTCGGGATGTCCCGGAGTCAAGCTCCCCAACTGCCGAAAGCGTTGATCTCCTCCATCGGAACGGCAAGGTCCTTTAAAACATGTCCCTGCTTATCCACCCGCCGCACCTCGGCCAGATGCAGCATGGCATAGAGCAGCATGGATGCGTGCCCGTTGGACAGGACGAAGCGGTCACGATTCAACCACGTCGGGTCGGCGGGATCGTAGCGCAGGAAATTCTGCCACAGACAATAAGCTACGGGCGCGAGTCCCATGGGCGCGCCCGGGTGGCCTGAGTTGGCCTGTTCTACGGCGTCGATCGCCAGTGTTCGAATCGTGTTAATGCTGAGCGTGTCCAGTTGCTGCGCTGTCGCTAAAACCTGTTCACTGGCTACCATGCGAATCCGCTCCTCCATAGGGAGATTGTTGTACCGGCAAGAATGGCCTGTAGCAATTAGAGTTACAGATTATAGAAAGGGTTCACGCAGGAAAGTGTATCAATTTCCGGGAGGACGTGGATTGAGGTACGGTGAAAAATTGGCAGGGAGGATCGGGGAATTGCTCTATTTCAGAAGTTGGAGGTATGTGCTTTCGTTTTGAAACGCCCGAGTCGCCTCTTGCACGAACTTCAGGAATTGACGCAAACTTTCTCGTTCGGGCGGGATCATTCCGTCGAATCGGACGCGGACTCCGTTTGCCGGGGCGCTGCGCGTAACGACACCACTGAGCGCAAACCCTTTGACCCAAACTTTTCCGTTGGGCAACCAGAGGCCGATTTCGACCTTTGCCCCAGGCTTAACAGGGCTCGCGGTTTCAACCAGACAACCACCCACGCCGGTATTGGAAAGATTCCCCCAGATGGACGCAGGAGTCCCGTCCACCCGAAGCTCCACGGCGACGAAGCACTTCAATCGCGGATGGCGACGGCGGTCGGATCCCCAATTGGGACTGTACAAATCGGGTTCAAACGGAGGTGTGGAAGAAGTTGGAGTTGGTAGACTTGGCACTGGCTGGGGCGTAGTAGCCGATTCCGGAGTCGATTTCGCAGCCGCAGTCGCACCAGCTTTTATCTGACGCATAGCCGCCAGTAACGCGTCTTCGCGTTTCTCCAATGGGGCTTCGCGGTAGGCCTGGAGCAATTTTGCGACATGCCGGACGAGGTCCGGATCGGACAGTATTCGGGTCCAGTCAGTTCCTGTTGCCGCACTCATCAGTTACACTCTCTCGTTCTTAATAGTCTTGACTCTCCAACAGCTTGAACCGAAGGTCACCTTCATTCAAGATGACCTAAGTCACAGGGTTCAGGTGTCCAGAGTGTCGAGGATGGCAGGAAAACGGAGTTGACTCGGAACGTTTATTGCGCTTCGAACGCAAGTTGGACTACTTCAGTGGTCTCGGCTTGTCCAGCTTCAAACTTCCATTTGGAAATGGCCTCAAGCGCGGCGTCGACGAGGACCGGATTTCCGCCGAGTACGCGGGTGGACTTCACGCTTCCGTTGGGTCGCACCACCGCTTCGATCCTGACCACGCCGCGCATGTGCATTCTTTTTGCTAGATCCGGGTAGTTCGGTGCGACGCGAGTCGAGACTTTTCGATCGGAATTAGCCGACGAGGACGCGTTCTGAGCAGTTGCCAGACCTGCCGTGAGGGCTATGAATGCAACCGCCATAACTGACAGACTTCTCCGCATCCGGTCATTCCCCTGTACTCGTTTAGCTTAACGGGGTTATCGCCTGACGGGCAGAGTACTGAAGTTATTGAACCTTAGGTCGGGCTTTGCGTGCTTGGGAATGATGATGCCGCTTAGCGAGTGGTTGCGAATACCATGCCAAAGCGGCCGAAACAGAATTCCTTTGCATCTCAAAATCGCGCAAACGAATCAAACCGGCCGAGTTATGCTAGAGGCGAGAAAGGACGTACCGGTTCCTCCGTGGATTCCCGAACGTTCCCACAATCAAGAATGCGTTGCTCATTGATCGTCCACCGAACGGCAGTTTTCGCTTCTTTTCTGCTCTTCACCGCCTCCAGCCTTCTGTCTCAGGCGACAGGAGGGGGCTCTACAACTCCCAGCGTCTCTCTCCCCGGCCAGCAGAACCCATTCCAAGGTAGCGCTCCGGAAGGCAAGGTCACGGCTGACGTATTGCAGATTGACTTCAAGGACGCGATTGATCGAGGGCTGCGCAACAATCTGGGATTGTTGCTGGCTTCGGATCAGACTCAAATGGCGCGAGGGGAAAGGTGGAAGGAGCTGAGCGAACTGCTTCCCAACCTTAACGCGCAGGTGTTGGAGAATGTGCAAAATGAAAGTCTCGCCGCATTAGGGTTCAACAAACTCTTGCCGCAGCTCAGCGCTCCCGGAACTAACCCAGCGGTATTTCCGCGAGTATTGCCCGCCTTCAACTACTTTGACGCGCGCGCGAGTCTGAGCCAGTCGCTCTTTAATTTCAAGGATCTGGAACGCGAACGGTCGGCTTCGGAAAGCCTGAGAGCCGCGCAATTCAGTTACCGGGATGCCCGTGAGATGGTGGTTCTCGCGGTGGGAAATTCCTACCTGCAGGCGATCGCGGCCAGTGCTCGAGTGGAGACCACGGCCGCCCAGGTGAAGAGCGCTCAGGCGCTGTACGACAAGGCGTCGGATCAGCTGAAAGCTGGATTGACACCAGCCATTGATGCGCTGCGCGCCCAGGTCGAACTTCAGACGCGCCAGCAGCAACTGATCGTTGCCCGCAATGACCTGGCGAAACTAAAATTGAGTCTGGCACGGATCATCGGGCTGCCGCCGGGACAGGAATTTGTTCTTACCGAGAAAGCGCCGTACCAGGCATTAACGCCTCTTCCACTCGAAACCTATCTGCAGCACGCCTTCACCGCGCGCTTCGACTATCAGGCAGCGATGGCACAGGTGCGGTCGGCCGAACTCTCTCGCAGAGCGGCATCCGCTGGCCGTTATCCCACGGCGGAGATTGATGCGAATCTCGGCGACATCGGAGTGACACCCTCCCAATCGAACGGGACGTGGCAGGTCACCGGAGGGATTAACATTCCCATCTTCGCAGGCAATCGCGTTCACGGCGACGTTCTTGAAGCCGACGCACAATTGAAGCAGGCGCGGTCTCAACTCGGGGACCTGCGCGGCCGAATCGACTACGAGGTGCGCACCGCGCTGCTCGACCTGAATGCCGCGGCGGAGCAGGTCGATGTGGCTCGCAGTTCCGTGGAACTGGCGGAACAGGCTCTCGCGCAGTCGCAGGATCGCTTCACCGCCGGGGTGGCCGACAATCTGGAAGTGGTACAGGCGCAGGAAGCCGTCGCCAGCGCTCACGAGAGTTATATTCAGAGTCTCTATTTCCACAATCTTTCGAAGGTGGAACTGGCGCACGCCATCGGCGACGCAGAACAAGGCGTCAAACAGTATTTGAAAGGCAATCAATAAGCGTATGGAGCAAACGACCCAGAGCCCCCCCACTCCCGGCAATCGGGCTGAAACCGAAAAGCCGGCGAACAGTACAAAGCCGTTACCGGCCACTGAGAGGGATTTCCACACCCGGCCTTCCCGTACGCAGAGTTCCGGTTTCCGCATCGCGGTCGTCATTGCAATCATTGTCCTTTTCATCGCCGGTTTCTTCGCCTATCGCTATTTCACCAGCTATGAATCCACTGACGACGCCCAAGTTGACGGGCACGTCAATTCCATCAGCGCGCGTATCTCTGGACATGTCACCAGACTGAACGTCCAGGACAACCAATACGTACCGGCAGGGACGGTGCTGGTAGAAATCGACCTGGCGGATTATCAGGTCGCCTACGACCGCGCCAAGGCTGATTACGAAGATGCGCAAGCTGCGGCAATCGCGGCCGGGGTCAACGTCCCAATCACCTCAGTCAATACCAGCAGCCAGGTTTCAGCGGCCGGAGCGGACGTGAACAGCGCGGGCGCTGGAATTCAGGTTGCCAAACAGCAGTTCGAAGCCGCCAAAGCTCAACTGCAGGAAGCTTTAGCCAACAACGTGAAAGCGCAGAACGATCTGGCTCGCTACAAGCAATTGGTCGAAAAGCAGGAGATTTCGCAGCAGCAGTACGACCAAGCTACCGCCGCCGCCCAGGCCAGCGCCGCCGGGGTGGAAGCGGCGCGCGCCAGCGCGGATGCGGCGCAGCAACAGGTCACGCAGGCTCAAGGCAAACTCGTGCAAGCGCAGGCGAACTCGCGGACGGCCAACACCGCGCCCAAGCAGATGGAGGTTATGCGCGCCAGAGCGACCTCCGCATTGGCCGAAGCGCAGCGCAAGAAAGCGGACCTCGATCAGGCGGCTCTGAACTTGCAGTACACGAAAGTCGTGGCTCCGGTGAACGGTATCGTCAGTAATCGTACCGTTGAAATTGGGCAAAACGTCGCTCCCGGGCAAGAGTTGATGAAAGTCGTCAATCTGGACGACGTGTGGATAACGGCGAATTACAAAGAAACGCAGCTCCGGCAAATGAGGATAGGCCAGCACGTAACCATCGAAGTCGACGCCAATGGTAGGACCTACAATGGCAAAGTGGACAGCATTGCCGGAGCCAGCGGCGCTCGCTTCAGCCTGTTGCCTCCAGAAAACGCGACTGGAAATTACGTGAAAGTCGTGCAACGCATTCCAGTGAAGATCGTGCTCGATCCCGGTGCGAATAATGATCACCCGTTGCGTCCCGGCATGTCGGTGACGCCTAAGGTCTGGATCCGGTAATGAGCAGCACAACCGCAACCATGGATCATGCCGATGCCTGGCGTCCCGCGTTTAATCCATGGGTGATCGCGCTCGCGGTCACGCTGGCCACGTTCATGGAGGTTCTCGATACTTCCATTGCCAACGTCGCGCTTCCGCATATCGCGGGTAGTCTCTCGGCGGGACAGGACGAAAGCACCTGGGTCCTGACTTCCTACCTTGTTTCTAACGCGATCGTGCTGCCCCTCAGTGGTTGGCTGTCGTCGATCGTCGGCCGCAAGAATTTCTATATGGGCTGCGTCGCCCTGTTCACTGTGAGTTCGTTCCTGTGCGGACTGGCTCCGAATCTCGCGACGCTCATCCTCTGCCGCATCCTGCAAGGTGCGGGTGGTGGCGGATTGCAGCCGAGCGAGCAGGCTATTCTTGCCGACACCTTTGCACCAGCCAAGCGCGGCATGGCGTTTGCTGTTTATGGCGTCGCGGTCGTCACAGCACCTGCGATCGGCCCGACCCTCGGAGGTTGGATCACCGACAATTTCAGCTGGCGTTGGATTTTCTTCATTAACATTCCGGTTGGGATCATTTCCCTGCTGCTGACCTCGAGATTGATTCAGGATCCGCCCTACTTCAGGCGGCGTAAGCTTAGCGAGACCAGGATTGACTACGTTGGCCTCGGCTTTGTCGCCCTTGGGCTAGGTGCGCTCCAGATCGTGCTTGACAAGGGCCAGCGCGACGATTGGTTCGAGTCTCACTTCATTGTGATTCTTACGTTGATCGCAGCGGCGTCGTTGATCTTCGTGGTCATATGGGAATGGAGGCACAAGGATCCGATCATCGACCTGCACCTGTTCCGCGACCGCACGTTCGGAGTTTCGAATCTGCTGATGTTCATGCTGGGCTTCGCGCTGCTGGGCAGTACCTTGCTCTTGCCCCTATTTATGCAGACGATGCTCGGATATACCGCCCAGCAATCGGGCCTGGCGCTAATGCCCGGTGGATTTGTGATCATGCTGCTGTTGCCTCTGGTAGGGTTCCTGTTATCGCGCTATACTCCGCGCTGGCTTTTGCTTTTCGGACTGATTGTGCTCTCCACCTCGCTATTTAACATGACCCGATTCGACCTGCAGATGGATTTCCGCACCGTTGTCATGGCTCGTGTATTCCAAGCCGTCGGGATGGCCTTCTTGTTTGTTCCCATTAACACGGCTGCCTATGCGTTCCTGCCGCGCGAAAAGAACAATGCAGCTTCCGGCCTCATGAATCTCGCGCGCAACATGGGCGGAAGTGTCGGAATTTCCGTGGTCACGACCTTGCTGGACCGTCGGAGCCAGGTACATATGACGGATCTGGCCAGCAACTTGAGCCAGTCCAACCCTGCTCTTCAGTCGATGATCCAGGGAACTTCGCGCGCGATGCAGGCTCACGGAGCAAGCGCGGCAACCGCTACCCGGCAGGCGTATGCCTTAATCCAAGGTACAGTGGAGCGGCAGGCTTCCATGCTGGCTTATATCGATTGCTTCTGGTTTCTTGGGGTGGCTATTATGGCG
>CAZILJ010000461.1:0-2552 GCA_964539915.1 uncultured Acidobacteriaceae bacterium
TTATCTCGGCATCGCCATCCAGAACGGCCGTCTCTACGCTTCCCTGCAGCAGAAGGTGGCGGAGTACGAGCGCCTCAAGGACTTCAACGAAAACATCGTGGAGTCCATCAACGTGGGCGTGATGGCGCTCGACATGGAAGACCGCATCGAGAGCTGGAACGCGCAGATGGAAGTCATGTACGCTCTGCCCCGCTGGCAGACGCTTACCCAACCCGTGCGGACCATCTTCCCCGTGGAATTCGTCGACGAATTCTACCGGGTCCGGCAGAACTCCGGTATCAACAACCTGTATAAGTTCCGCTTGCAGACGCCAGCGGGCGAAACGCGAACCGTCAACGTCGCGATTGCGCCGTTGGTGACGCGCACGTTCCAGGTCATCGGGCGACTCGTGATCATGGACGACATCACCGAACGCGTCGATCTCGAAGGTCAACTGTCGCAAGCTGACAAACTGTCCTCGATCGGTTTGCTAGCCGCGGGTGTGGCGCATGAAGTGAACACACCTCTGGCCGTGATCTCGTCCTACACGCAGATGCTCGCCAAGCAACTGCAAGGCGATCCCCAGAAGTCGGGGTTGCTCGAAAAGATTACCCGGCAAACTTTCCGCGCTTCGGAAATCGTCAACAACTTGCTGAATTTCTCCCGTACCAGCGGCACCGAATTCGCCGACATAGACATCAACAAAGTCATTACCGATACGCTCGCGCTTCTCGAACATCAGTTCAAGATCGCTAAGATCCAGGTTGAGTCCGACTTGACGGGGCAAATTTCCCCCGTGCAGGGGAATCCTGGAAGACTGCAGCAAGTCTTCCTGAACCTTTTCCTCAATGCGAAAGATGCTATGCCGGGTGGCGGAAAGCTGAACGTGGCTACCAGCAACGGAGACATGGTCAGCGTGCGAGTTTCCGACACCGGATCGGGCATCGCGCCCGAACACATCCAACGCATTTACGATCCGTTCTTTACTACGAAGACCGCTCCCAAGGAAGGTCAAAAGCGCGGAACCGGCTTGGGACTCTCGGTCACCTACGGCATCATTCAGGAGCATGCCGGCAAGATTCGCGTAGAAAGCAATCCGGGATCCGGGACAACATTTGCCTTGGATTTTCCCCTGAGCAGGAAGGCAGTTCATGTCTGAAGCAGCAGTCATTTCGGGCACGATGCACGGCAATTCGTCGCCGACAGGTTCGGTTCTCATCATTGACGATGAGGCCGAGATTCGCGAGTCGTTGCAGACCTTGCTCGAACTGGAAGGTTTCGCAGTCGACACCGCGACCACCGGCGAAGACGGTCTGTTGCAAATGGCCGATCGCCCCTTTGACTTGGTGCTGCTCGATCTCACTCTGCCCGGACGTAACGGGATGGAAATCCTGTCCGAAATTCGTTCCCACGATTCGCGTCTGCCGGTCATCATGATTACCGCTTACGGCACCGTCGAGAACGCCGTACGCGCCATGCAGTCGGGTGCCGCTAATTTCGTCCAGAAGCCCTGGGACAACGAAAAACTTCTCGCCGATGTCAGGGCTGCCGTCGGCTGGCGCCGCGCGGAAGAAGAAAACGTCCAGCTCAAGCGCGCTCTCAAGCAACGCTACAACTTTGAAAATATTGTGGGCAAAAGTGAGCCCATGCTGAAGATTTTTGATCTGGTTGCGCAGGTGGCCAACAGCCGCTCGACGGTGTTGTTGCAAGGCGAGAGCGGAACCGGCAAGGAAGTAATCGCGAAAGCCATCCACCTGAATTCGCCGCGTCGCGACAAGCCTTTCGTTCCCGTCAACACCGGCTCCATGCCCACGGATTTGCTGGAGTCGACTCTGTTCGGCCACGTGAAAGGAGCGTTCACCAGCGCCATCGCCTCGAAGAAGGGCTTATTCGAGGTGGCCGACAAAGGCACGCTATTCCTGGACGAAATCGCCACCATGGGCCTCGAGACCCAGGCAAAAATCCTGCGCGTGCTCCAGGACCGCCGCTTCATGCATCTGGGCGGGATCCAGGAGATCCAGGTGGACGTGCGCATCATTGCCGCCACCAACATCGATCTGCGCCATATGGTGCGGGAAGGCCGCTTCCGCGAAGATCTGTTTTACCGCTTGAATGTCATCACCGTCGAACTGCCGCCCCTGCGCCAACGCAAAGAAGACATTCCTCTGCTGGTGGAGTTCTTCCTGAGGAAATACGCGGAGGAAAATGGACGGCCCGCGCCGCACATTACTCCGGAAGCGCTGCGTCCGCTGATGGCCTATTCCTGGCCGGGCAACGTACGTGAACTTGAGAACGTGATTGAACGCGCCGTGGTGCTCTCGTCCGGGCCAGAGATCAGCATGGACCTTCTGCCGGATTCCATGATGGGACGCGGCTCCTCCTTCTCCATGCACGACGCGCCATCTGACGCCTCGCTCTTTGAAATCGTCGAAGATGTAGAGCGCCGGGTCATCACGGACATGCTCGAACGCTGCAACTGGAACCAAACCGAAGCGGCCGAGCGTTTTCACGTTCCGCTATCCACACTGAACCAGAAAATTCGACGCCTGAATATTGAGATTAAGAAGAAGGGC
>CAZILJ010000462.1:0-6188 GCA_964539915.1 uncultured Acidobacteriaceae bacterium
AATGATGATGGAACCCGCGGTTTCCGCGGCTGTAACCTCAACCTGGCCACCGACCAGCGGAGCCGCTTCGCAGGCATTCAAGAGCAGGTTGTATAAGACACGCTCCAGCTTGCGCTGGTCGAACCATCCGGAAAGCTGCGCATCGCACAACACATTGATGGACCGGACATGATATCGCGGATGTAAGCGAACCGCCTGCACGGAACGCTGAAGGGTTTCCGCAACGTTGCCAAAGGCGGGATTCAAGGACTCGCGCGTGCGGGCGAATTCAAGCAAGGAGTCAATGAGGTCGGTCATCAAATTCACCCCGGAGCGAACTTCCTGATACAACTCCTCGCGCTGCGCAGGGGTAAGGTGACTGTCGCAGAGGAATTCGGAATTGGCCACAATGGCAGCCAGGGAATGACGCAGATCGTGCGAAATGGAACTGGCCATTCGTCCGATGGTGGCAAGTTGCTCGGACTCGAGCAGGTCGCGCTGACTCTTGAGAAGGCTGATGCGCATGCGGTCGAAGGCGCGGGTCAACTCCGCGACTTCGTCACCCCCGCGAGGATCGAGCGGATGATGGAAGTCTCCACCTTCCAGGGCTCGTACACCCGCAACCAGGCTCCCGAGCGGGCGGGTGAAGGTGTGCGAGATGAAAAACACTAATCCGCTTCCCACCAGAATCGCCGCTAGGCCCAGTAGAAGAAGATAACGGTTCAATTGATCGACGAACTTTGTGGCCTGATCGTAAGAGCCAAGAACGCTCAAACGAACGGGAGTGGGCCGAGAGCCGGAGAGCACGAGTGAAGTAGCCAGAAAGCGCTCGTTGCCGATCTCGATATCGCGAGGTTCGTCGTGGATTGATCCGCCAATCAGATCCTGCAGGGTTTGCTGCTCGATCTGGCCGGGCATCAAGGTTGTGCCCACGATTTCATTTCCGCAGGAAAAGGCCACCTCGCTTCCGGCCACTTTGCTGACCATTGCGGCCAGGCGATCGTTAATCTCGTATCCAATGACGAGAAAGCCGAGCAGGGTTCCATCGGTACGGCTGCCGCGATAGATGGGCTCGACAAAAGTCTGGTAAAGGTGATGCTCTCCCAGCCACCAGTGGCTGGATTCTCCGCGATCCTCCTCGAGCGACTGTTGGAAATATTTTTCGGCTGCTTCCCGCGTGAGCCCGGGAGATTTGGTGTGCAGTGCGACGACTTGGCCGCGATGATCGACGAGCACAAAAAGATCGCTGTTTGCGATCTGCGAAATGTCTTCCGATGCGTCCTGGATCGTGACCGGGTCGGGACTGCCCATAATGGCGCGAGTGATGGGAAGGTCCGCCAGCAAAGCCACGTCACTGGTCAGCATGGTTTCGCGCTCGTGCCGGAAATCCTGGAAGGCGGCTACCGAATTGCGCAGATTCACGGCGATGCTCCGCCGGACATTGTCGCGAATGCTGCGCTGCACGAGCAGCAGGCTCGTGGTGGTGAGGCAGGCCGTAATGAGCAGCATTGAGAGTAGAAAGCGAGTGCGCAGGCGCAGGCGCGACAGGAGTCCACCCACAGATTCAGTCGGAGAAGAACGCGGCACGGGTTCGTGAGAAGGATTCACGAGTATCAGCGAACAAACTTATATCCCATGCCATGGACTGTGCGGAAGTGTACGGGGCTAGACGGATCTCTCTCCAGTTTCTGGCGGAGTTTAAGAATGTGGTTATCGACAGTGCGGGTCGAAGGATAGTTTTGATAGCCCCAGACTTCGTTGAGCAGCTCGTCGCGGCTGATGACGCGGTCGGCATTCTGCACCAGGAACTGAAAGGTTTTAAACTCCTGAGCGGTTAAAACGACAACTTTTCCATCCTGCTTGATTTCCATTTTTTTGAAATCTGCGGAAATGCCATCAAAGCTGACTACCTGCACATCCGGGGTGCGCGCATTGTGGCGGAGCGCGGCTCGAACCCGTGCCAGCAGTTCCCGCGGACTGAACGGCTTGGTTACATAATCATCCGCGCCCAACTCGAGCAACAAGACTTTGTCGGAGACATCGCTGGCCGCGCTCAGCACGACGATGGGCACGGTCGGTGCGAGCGCCTTGATTTCCTTGCAGACGTCCCGACCCGAAACCTTTGGAAGCCGCAGGTCAAGGACGATGGCCGCCGGCGCCGCGGATTGGAAGCTATCGAGCGCGGATCTGCCATCGGACTGAGTTTCGACAGAATATCCCTCGGTCTCGAATAGCCGCCGCAGAGCTTTCTGGACAGCCGGGTCGTCTTCGACGACGAGGATGCGCCCGGCAGGCTTGGTGGTAGCAGACGCAGTCATGGCTCTCTCGATCGCGATTGGTGTAGCGAGGTTCCCCATAAATAGTTTGTTCCTGTCCTTCCGGGCTCTAAAACCAGTTCCCGGGAGTGGCATCGATCTCCTGCAGCTTACAATGGTTTGATGGTCAAGCAGGCTGGAAGGACCTTTTTTGACATTTATTTTACAATTTAAACTACGTCCCACGGGTAGCCCGGAACCGCATGTGCAAGAAGGAGATATCAGAATCCAAGGCGACCGCGAGGTGGCCTCAGAGTAGACTTTTGCGGGCGACAGTTTATAATCTCGTTTCACACGTCCTACAGGATTTTTTGTATGGACGTCGGTCCGCTGGTTGCCCTATATTAGGCGGTACTGCAGGTTCTGTGCGGCTTCAAACCCAGCTGTAGTAAGGAGTTTTGTGATGACCTTATCCGGAAGAGTTTTGCTGCTAGCTTTATGGGTAGTGGGTTGTATGTTGATGCCTACACATTCCTTTGCCTCCAGCAGCACTGACTACAGCAACAGCGGAGGCACCCTATCCGGAACGAATGCCGGCCTAACGTTGACAGGATCCACCCTGGTTGCCGTCAACGGTAGCGGTGGCGTGATCACAGGAGATCTGGGTACTGTCTCGTTCAATACCGGCGCGTTGACCAGCGGATCATTGAGCCATAACGCAAGTTTCGGCGCCGGCGGTAGCTTCACGATTAACGGCAACGGCATGAATGGCATCCCGAACGGCGTCTTATTTTCGGGAACGTTCACGGGTACGTCGACCTGGACCCTAGCCACTCTCTCCAACGGAACCCACAACTACACCCTGATGGGCGAGGTAGACGGAACTGCGGGAGGAATGAGCGTCAACGCTTTTACCGAACAGTTAACGATCAATACCGGAAAAGGATTTTTCGATGGCTCAACTACGATTGCCGGTGGCGACACGTCGGTAGTGGCCGTGGCCTCGGTTCCAGAGCCGTCATCATTGGCGTTATTCGGAACTGGCACGCTCGCCCTCGGTGCCCTGCTGCGTCGCAAGCTTCGCTTCACACGCTAGTGCGCTAGTACAACGAATCCAAACCCGCGAACGCCCGCAAATTTAGCGGGCGTTTTTCTTTTGCGGCAAGCAAGGTATGATTCGCCGAATGGATTTCGGGGATTTTCGCTGGCGATTGGTGGGAGTGAAGCCGCGAATGAACCTGGCGTAGAATTAGGTTTCTTGCCTGGCCTCTCAGAACTTGACGGTCTCGTCGTGGTGCTGGTCCGTCCGCGCAATCCTCTGAATATTGGCGCCGCGGCGCGTGCGATGAGCAATTTCGGCGTTAATCGCCTGCGCCTCGTGAATCCCTACGCGGCGGGCTTTCGCGAGGCCCGTTCCGCCGTGGGTGCCTCGGACGTGCTCAGCCAGGCAGAAGAACACAGCACGGTTGCCGATGCCGTCGCCGATTGCGCCCTGGTCGTCGGAACAACAGGGGCGCGCAACCGCGTATTGCAGCAGCCGGTGCGCCCGCTGGACGAAGCTGCCGGCAGCGCGATTCGCAACCAGCTTCAGAGCGAGCGGGTCGCTCTCCTGTTTGGGTCGGAAAAAATCGGGCTCACGAACAAAGACTTCAGCCACTGTCACTGGTTGCTCAACATTCCTACAAGTCAGCAAAACCTCTCCATGAATCTGGGGCAGGCGGTTGCCGTATGCCTCTACGAACTGGCGCGCCGCACGCCGCTCAAACCAGTCGCGGAAGATTTCAAGCCCGCGACGGCGGGCGAGGCAGAGCAGATCACCGAGGGTCTACTCGAAGCGCTCCGGATCAGCGGCTATGTGAAGCCAGGAACGGACGCGATGTTTGAGAAGAAAGCCCGAAGTCTGATTCTGCGATTCGGACTCGAGGCCTACGATGCCAAGCTTCTGCTCGGCATGGTGAGGCAGATCGTGTGGAAGTTACGTCAGTTCCCCAAGCGTTAGCGCAGCAATGAGCGTTTATCGAGTCGCGCGCTCAGACAAGGCCTCGACTCCCCCTCGCCGGAAGCGAAACTGGAGGAGCCACGCACTGGCCGCCGGCTGAGGCGAGAATTCCCAACGCTGTGCCGCTTTCAGCGCCGCGTTGGCGAAGTATCGGCTAGGCCCGGCGGACTTCAACCTGGCCGCTGTCACCTTGCCCGAGGGATCCACGTCAACCCGCACGCCGACCTTGACTGTGCCCCTGATGGTGTTGCGTGCGCTCTGAGACACTTCGGGGAGGACTTGGCGAACGACCTCACCACCTTGGGAAACGGTGGCCTTCTTTCGAGGCGTGGCCGGTTCAGATAAAGTCGGATTGGGCTTTGGGACTGAGGTAGCCTCCGGCGCTCGCGGGTCTGTGGAAGACGCCGCTGGGGCGCTTCCGCTCTTGCCACGGGAAAAGAACCCCACCAGCGCAACCAGCAGCGCCGCAACCACCAAACCTGCGACGACAGGGCCGCGCTTCACAGGTCGCCGCGGCCGCGGCGAACCTTTCGTTTCGGCAGGCACCGAGCGACCCGCAGGTTCGAGTCGCGCCTGGATCTCCGCAATCGAGCATCGACGCTTGGGATCGAGGTGCAGGCACTCGTGCGCAATGCCGCGAAATGGCTGGAGGACTGTTTCGGGGAGATTGGGATCGCTCTCGGAGGCCGGTTCGGCAAAAGAAGTGTTCTGGGTCAACGCCGCAACCAGCGTGACCCCCACAGACCACACGTCGCTGGCCGGCGAGACAATGCCGGCAGCCGTCTCGGGCGCATCGTAGGCATCGCGCCGCCGGCGCGAAGAGTTCACCTCCGCTGCCGGAAAGACCTGGTCCGAGGAAAGCTTCAAGCGGCTGCCAACGGCCAGCACGTTCGACGGCTTGATGCGACCGTGCACCAATCCCTTGCCGTGCAAATACGAAAGCGCATCCAGAACCGGGGGAAGCATGTCCGTTGCTTCGCCTGGCACCAGCGGCCGTTGAGGAAGGATCTGCGACAAGTCTTCCTCTGCAGATTCCATGACCACATAAAGAAGCGCCATGTTGTCTAGCCGACAACGACCAGCATCCAAGATGCGGATCAGGTTCGGGTGCGAAAGTTGCGATGCGGCACGCCAGCGTGAAATCTGGCGGTCGGCCTCGGTGACCTCCGCCACGACTAATTTGATCGCAAGCTTCGGAGACGGCTGGCCCGGCCGCTCAGTGAGAAAGACCGCGCTATGATCGGATCCACCCAGCCACTGGCGAAGCGGAAATTTCCCGTCGACCACGCGGCCTTCCCACGTTTTCCAAACCCCAGGATTACTCATTCGTCGCTACCTGCGAACGAACATTCTAAGCCATCCGCAGAAAATGGGTAATCACGCGGAGAGGCTTCGCAGGCACACGCGATATTCAGCGCCCTTTCACCTGCTCTTGTAGCTGAAGGTCACCTTCGTTTCCTCGTCCAGAACCAACGGCCGGACGAAACTGAATGAAGTTCCGGTCCTCGGCACATCGATCGCGACCGGCAATACGCCCGCAACCTTGCGCTGCAAATTGAGGACGTTGGCGGAGGCTAGGTTTTGCGGGGCGGCGCCAGAATTCGGCGCCAATATCTCCAACTGAGCGAGGCTGGCGCCGTCGATCACAGGGCCTCCCCGAGTTGCCACCATACCCGCTTGCATCTGAGCCGCCTGTGCGGTGACCTCCACGGTCTCGGCCGAAGTCGCCAGCCTCAAGGGAAAGCGATACATGGACGGCTGACTCGCATCGTAGTTAAGGTTGAAAATGCTGCTTTGAAATCCCGCCATCTCCGCCTTGGCCTTGAAGTGCCCCGAGGGCAGCCCCGCGATTGACCACCTACCCTGCGCGTCAGTCGTTACGGTTCTTGCCGCGCCATTGTCCGAGGTGATGGTGAGGCGGGTGTTGGAAACGACAGGACCGCTGGGATCGGTCA
>CAZILJ010000463.1:0-2303 GCA_964539915.1 uncultured Acidobacteriaceae bacterium
AGGGCTTGCTCCAGCGAGAACATCTGTTCGACCACTGCGCAGAGTTCGATTCCCTGAGAGGGATTGCGGCCGGCAAGATGTTCATCCGCGCTGAACATGCCATTCGGTATTGCGTGATACTCGTCGAGCGTCTCGAGTTGGCGACCGACTCCGGCCCGGTCGGCGTCATTTTTCGAGAACAGCCACCACACCGCCGACGACTTGAGCCCCATCGCGTTGTTGACACCATGCGTCTCCATGCTGCGATTCGGCAACGGTGTGCCTTCCTTGATCTTCAGCATCGCCGCCGTCTGCTTCTGTTTGTATTGAAAACTTTCGAACTGCGATCGCCATCCGTAGCCCTGCTCGTGCAGCAGTTGTGCTGTGTGCAGCAGGTCGCGCTTTCCAGTCCGGTTGTACAGCCAGGCAACGCTGAGAACCTCGTCTTGCCATCTATATCTGCCCCACGCTTCGAGCGGGCGCTTCGGCAGCTCGCTGCTTTGATAGGCAAAGTAACGATCCATCACAGGAATGACGCGCGGATCGCCGGTAGCTTCGTGATACTGGGTGAGAACCTTCAGCATCACCATTCGAGGCCACCAGTCGTCGTTTCCCTTGGGGCCAATCATCCCGGTTGCAGCCGTATTGTTCAGAGTCCAGTCAACGTACTTCTGGGCTTTGGCTTTGAGAGCGGGGTCATCGAGCAGGTAGGCGAGCGGAACGAGGCCATCCAGAAAATAAGGTCCTCGCTCCCAGGCTTCGCCCGTGCCGCCGAGCCAGCCACTGTTCGGGCCGACGTCCGGCCACGTTTCATCCAGGTGTCCCCCAAGGCCGTTTGCCTGGATCTGCAATTGCCGCCGAAGCCATCCGGCAGGACGAACTTTCCCAAGCGGCAGAAAATAGAAGGCATTCGCGCCAAGAGGCGCGCGGTTCTTGACGACGTCTGCGCGAGCAGACACGGGATCGGCAGATGGAGCCGTAGCCGTCGAGCAAAGGGCCCGCAATCCTTCGCAGGGGATGGCAGAGAAGCCGAGAGCTCCGAGCTGCGTGAGAAAAGCGCGGCGATTCAATGCATAGCGCATGCTCGGCCCCTCTTAGGAAAGCCCACAGCGATGTGGAATTATAGCGGCGATTCGCCCACCGTCCTATAGTTCAGATGGTCTATTCGATGTTTCTCGTGCTTTCCTTGCCAGCGAATGTGTCGCGACGGGTGAAGATTATGCAGAGGCGATCAGCAATAAATCTGGAGCGGCTCCTATACGCCATGTTTACGACGAGTTTCAAGTAGTTCAGTTGGACTATAGACCCACCCACCAAGCGCGCAATACTCTCCATCCCGCTGGTGCCGGGACCAGTGCGAAAACTCGCGCCCGTGTGTGGCCTTTGGCTGGACCGAACTCAATGTGGAGGCGCAGCAATGAAGAATTTCTCGCGAATAGTCCGCTTCGCAGCTGTTTTTTCGTTCTTCAGCCTGAATGCATGGGCGCAGTTCAGCGGCAATATTCAAGGTGACGTTCGCGACCCCAGCGGCGCAGCGGTGGCTGGCGCTGTCGTAACGTTGAACAATGCCGCCACCAACGTAAACCAAACGACCAACACTGATACGGCAGGCAACTACCGCTTTGTAAGTCTGGCTCCGGGAGACTACAAGGTCTCCGTGAGCGCGTCGGGATTTGCCCCAGCCGCAGTCACCGTGACATTGCTTACCAGCCAGACCATTGAAGTGCCCGTGAAACTCAGCGTCGGGTCGACCAGCGAGTCTGTCACGGTTACGACCGAGGCAGCTATTCTGGATACGGCCGATTCGCGCACCCAGTTAACCATTGAAACCCGCGAACTAACCGACCTGCCTCTGCAAGGTCGGAATCTGCTGGCTTTGACAACGGTGGCTCCCGGTGTGACTGGCCTCGGACTTGCGCCCGGCGGAAGTCCCGGCTCAGCAGCGGATAACTATTCGACCGAAACTCAGGTGGACGCCAGCGCCAACGGCCGTGGCAGCGTTGGCAATATGTTCATTGTTGATGGAATGGATGTGACTAGCGATATTCGCCCCGGCGTCTTGAACCTTACTCCGAACCCGGATGCGGTCCAAGAAACTTCCATCCAGACCAACACGTTCTCGACCGAGTATGGACGCGCCAGTTCACTGCAGATGGTGATGACCACAAAGTCCGGCAGCAGCCACTTTCACGGCAGCGCCAGCGACTATTTCACTTACCAGAACTTGTGGGCGCTGACCGAGTTCGCCGAACCCCGCAAGTACGCGCCATTTCATAGCAACAACTTCTCCGGTGCAATCGGTGGCCCGATTCTTCCCAAGCACC
>CAZILJ010000464.1:0-6795 GCA_964539915.1 uncultured Acidobacteriaceae bacterium
AATGCCGGCAGCGCGAACGGCGAGCCAGAGCGCATTTACTTCTCGTCTTCGACAACCGGTGGCGCCACCTGGTCCGAGCGCGCGAATGTTTCGAATGCAGCGGCGGGCGTAGAGCATTCCTTTCCGGCGCTGCTGGCGAGCGCAAGCGGCGATGTTCGCATTGCATGGATGGATGCGAGGGTCACTGAAGTGGGGCCCAATCGTCCGCTCTGGAATAGCTACTATCGTAGTTCAACCAACGGCGGCGCGACCTGGAGTTCCGAGAAGAAGCTTTCGGGCCCCGTGCGCGGATACGACTACATTCTGCCGGGCGGCTTCCGATTTCCCTTCGGAGACTACTTCAGTCTCGCGATTGACGGCGACGGAACCACCCACGCGGTCTGGGGGGAAGGCAGCAATTACAAGTCTCCTGGTTCGATCTGGTATGCCCAGGGCCGGTAGCGGAACCGCCTCAGAGCCACCTCCATCCAACTCTACCAAGGGTAGCTTTTGGAGCTTCGCTGGAGAGCGATTCCGGCGGACGCAAAGACGTTGCTAGCTACGTCTCTGCGGAGAGTTATTCCAGCTGCATTCCGCCGATGAGATCGGCGAGCCTTGCGACGTGATGTTCGCCACACCAGTCCTGCAACTCATCCACAATCTTTTCGGTAGCACAGGGATCCCAATAACTGGCGGTACCGATCTGCACAGCGGTGGCGCCAGCCAGCATGAATTCAATGACGTCGGCCGCGTTCGAGATCCCACCCATGCCAATCACGGGAATTTTCACGGCGTGCGATGCGTCGTACACCATGCGCACCGCGATGGGCTTGATCGCCGGGCCCGAAAGTCCGGCAGTAACGTTGGCGATGCGCGGCTTGCGTGTTTCCGGATCAATCGCCATCGCCACGAACGTATTGATGAGCGACAAAGCGTCGGCGCCAGCCTCCTGCGCAACATAGGCCATTTGCGCGATGCTGGTCACATTGGGCGAGAGCTTCACAATCAGCGGCCGCTGCGCGACGCGTTTCGCGGTGGTCACGATCTCATCGAGCGAGCGTGGATCGCTGCCAAACTGCAACCCACCGTGCTCGGTATTGGGACACGATACGTTCAGCTCATATGCGGCGATGCCCTCGCCGTCGTTGAGAATCTCGATGGTCCGTTCGTAGTCTTCGCGGGTGTACCCGAAAATATTCGCGATGACGACTGTGTCTCTGATGCCTCGCAGGTGCGGCAACTTTTCTTCGAGAAACGCCCGGGCCCCGATGTTTTGAAGGCCGATCGCGTTTAGCATGCCGGCTGCGGTGTGCCACAGGCGGGGTGGAGGATTGCCGGTCATCGGCTCCCTCGATAGGCCTTTTACGACGAAGCCGCCGAGCTTGCCGAGGTGGACCACGTCCTCAAATTCGACCCCGTAGCCGAACGTACCGCTCGCAGCGATCACCGGATTCTTGAGCGGAATGCCAGCGACAAGCAGGGTGAGATCGGGAGTCGACGAGCCGGAATTGATCGAAGCTGCGGTCATGGTTGGCCTTCTCCCGAGACTATGCGGTGCGGAGGCGCAAGCCCCTCGATCAGTACTCGTCCCACCGCGTGAGTAGGGGCGTTGATCCCAAGCAAGGATGCCAAAGTGACCGCCAGATCCACGGTTTCGACACTGGTCCGATACGTTCCGGGCTGGAACGGCAAGCCGTAAAAAGCAAGTGGCACGTGGGTATCGTAGGTGTAGGGCGAGGTATGGTCTGTGCCCTTGGCCGGGCTCACCGCGTAAATATCAGGAACGCCCATCACGTACCAACTTCCTTCCGGCGAGTAGCTATTCAGGTACCTCCGTCCCAGAGCCGTGTTGGGAACTTCCCCATCTGCCAGTTGAGACTTGGTGTAGTAGTCGCGCAAGCCGGCCTGCTTCATGGCCTCGCCGACCGCCGTCTCCGCATCGTGCTCGCGAAGATGATGGGCGGCAAACGCATCCTGATCGAGCCAAGCGAGCGGATAGTCCAACTTTACGTATGCCGCCGGATGGCCGGGCGAAAACTTTGCGGTGAGCGCACTGTTGATCTGCGACTCGAGTTTCGCGCCACCGAGGTTTGCTGCCGGTATCCGCAGTTTCTTCACCGCCTCCGGAAGCGAGGAAACGCCGTGGTCTGCCGATAGAGCAACCCACACATTGACCAGGCCGATCTGATGCCCGAGAAAGTTGAAGAAATCGGCCAGTTCACGGTCGAGATCCAGGGCCATTTGATGCATCTCTGGAGAATCTGGCCCGACCTGGTGTCCGAGAATGTCATTGGCGGACAGGCTGATCGAGAGCAGATCGGTGGCCGGTCCGCGGCCGACGTTTTCGTACACCATCAACTCCTTGGCGAATTCGAATTCGTATTCGTTCGCGAAAGCGGTCGAACCTACCACTTCATAAAAGCCAGCGTCGGAACCGTCTTTGCCCTTGCGATGAGCCGTCGAGCCCAGAACCGTCCCCTGCGCCCCTTTCCATTCGCGATCCCAGTATTTCGGCGGGCGAGTTGAGTTGAAATCCTGCACCCACTTCGGGAGATCGTCGCGGTAGTAAGTGGAGGTGACCCAAGCGCCGCTCTTCGGTTCAATCCAATAGGCCGCATCTCCTGCAAACCCAGCAGGAAGCACGGCAGCGCGGTCTTTCAACGAGACTCCGAAGACGCGGGCTTTCCCTTGGGTCGCCAGCTTGAGTTCATCGCCCAGGGTGTCGGCCAGCAGATTGTGCGGGGACGCGCCGGCTTTGTCTCCACTTACGCCTACCGGTTTTGTGGCATCGTCTTCGACGGAGGTCACTGTGGCTTTTTTCTTCTGGTCCCACCATTCGTTGGCGACAATGCCGTGGCCGTTGCTGTAGGCGCCGGTGAACAAAGTGGCGTGTCCAGGGGCGGTGCGCGTGTTGGCGTAATTGTAGTTACAGTTGGGGAAGTAGGCGCCGCGATCGAGGAGAAAGCGAAAGCCGGCGTCTCCGAATTCAGCGCGATAGCGCTCGAGATAATCGCCGCGAAACTGGTCAATCACGATCACCACAACCAGCTTGGGATGGCCGTCGTAAGCGGAGGAAAAGCTGCATACCGGCAGGCCAAGGACAGCCGTCAGCCACGCCAGCAGGAAACAGAATCTCGCGACTGCAGATCTGGGGGACGGACTCATCGCGAAGGTAGTTTACACAGGCGGGAAGAATACGCCAAAAACCACGCTGCTGACGGCGGGTGCGGCTGTGGACGTGGTGGCAAGTTCCAGCGGTTAAAGGCGTTGGCATCGCGGGTGGCTGGCGGCATCGCTGAAGCGCTGCCCTGATACGAATCTACGCTCAAGACATTAACGGGAGCGTGATCGTCGGGATCCAAACTGAGCCAATACCCAGCGTCGCCGACGTGCAATTCGTTGCTCTTTTCCGATACATTAGTTAGTTCCCATGCTCGATCTGAATTTCGTCCGAGACAACCTGCCTTTGGTGGAAGAAAAGCTGCGCCACCGCGGCATGGATCCGGCTGCGGTGCTCAAGGACTTTCGCGAAGTCGACACGCTGCGCCGGCAAGCGATCACCGAGGCTGAGACCAGCAAAGCTCAACGCAACAAGGCCTCGGATGAGATCGCGAAGTTGAAGAAAAGCGGCCAGGACGCCAGCGGCGCGATGGCCCAGACCAAAGATCTGCGCGAGAAAATTCAGACGCTCGAGAAGGCCGCAGCCGATCTCGATGCGCGCTTGCGGGATATTCTCGCGGGCATTCCCAACTTGCCGCATTCGAGCGTGCCTATCGGTCACAGTGCCGAGCAAAATGTGGAAGTTCGCAAATGGGGGACGCCGCCGAATTTTGATTTCGCTCCCAAACCGCATTGGGATTTGGGCGCCGAGCTTGGCATCCTCGATCTGGAACGGGCAGTGAAGCTCACCGGGGCGCGTTTCGCCGTCTACTGGGATCTGGGAGCGAAACTCGAGCGGGCGCTGATGAACTTCATGCTCGATTTGCACACGCGCCAGCACGGATACACCGAGGTGCTGCCGCCTTATCTGGTGAATTCTGAATCGATGTACGGCACCGGGCAACTGCCTAAGTTTGCCTCTGATCTGTTTCGCGTGCCGCATGGCGACAAAGATCTCTGGCTGATTCCGACGGCGGAAGTTCCGGTAACGAATCTTTATCGCGACGAGGTGCTGGACCAGGCGCGGTTGCCCATCTCGCTTACGGCCTATACGCCGTGCTTCCGCAGCGAGGCGGGATCGTACGGGAAAGACGTGCGCGGCATCATCCGGCAACATCAGTTTCAGAAAGTCGAACTGGTGAAGTTCACGCGTCCGGAAAACTCCTACGAGGAACACGAAAAACTCACGCACGATGCTGAGGAAGTCTTACAGAAACTCGGGCTGCATTACCGGGTTGTTAACTTGTGCACTGGAGACATAGGACCGTCCTCGGCGAAGACCTATGACATTGAGGTCTGGCTGCCGGGGCAGCAACTGTTCCGCGAGATATCGTCGTGCTCGAATTTCGAATCGTATCAGGCGCGGCGGGCCAACATTCGTTACCGTCCCGAAAGCAAGAGTAAGACTGAATTTGTGCACACTCTGAACGGCAGCGGGCTGGCGGTAGGGCGGACCTGGGTAGCGATTGTGGAGAACTATCAGCAGGCCGATGGGAGCGTGGTGATTCCCGACGCGCTGCGGCCGTACATCGGTGCGGAGCGGATTACTCCTAAGAAATTCTGAGCGGCCGGCGATAGCAGGGTCCCTCACCGGCTGAAGCCGGTTCGGAATGACAAAAAATTGGATATGAGCTACGCGCCAAGCTAGACGCTAGGAGCTAGAAGGCAGGAGCTAGTAGACTTGCAAAGAGCAGAAATCACGACCACCGTGCCGAGCGCGTCCCTGCCAATGAACGCCATCTGGCGAACAATTCGCGGATACATTCTGTGGCAATACGAGCGCGGCACGCTCCACTACGACATCATGGTCACGCTGATTCTGATCTTCATTCTGTTTTCTCCGCGCGTGATCAACTTCAACGATAAACCCATCGCGCGGAATCCGCATCCGACTGATGTAGTTGTGACTGCCGATGCGGAGGGGCGCCTCGTCTACCAGATCTCGGCGCGTGCGATTTCGCCTGGAGATTACAATTCGGTGCGCGACCAGTTGCTGCGCATCATCGAACCGATTTCCGGCGCCGTTTCGATCGTCAGTTATGAGCCGGTTTCTGATGGCAAAGGAAAGATTCAGAGTTACAAAGTTTTAGCCCAGCGGGAGTAGTTGTGGCAAGGCTGCGATTCGACAAAGAGAGTTCGAATGATACTTTTCTCCTTCATCTTGACCCTCGCGCTTACCCACATGCATGGCCTCTCTGCGCCGCCACAGGCAAAAGCCGCGGACTCGGTCAATCTAGATACGGTTCTGAAAAAAATGGACATCACGGCCGCGAGCTTTCGCAGCGTGCAAGCCGACTTTGAGTGGGATACGTACGAAAAAGTCATCGACGAAGTCGACGAAATTCAGACGGGAACGGTCTATTACCGGCGCAACGGCAAAGACGTTGAGATGATGGCCGAGGTGAAGAAGGCTGGAAGCGATGCGAGCAAGCTGAAACCCGAGCCGAAATTCGTACTTTTCAAAGACGGCAAGATCTCCATGTACCAGCCCAAGACCGACCAAGTGACGGTCTACGATCTCGGCAAGAGTCGCGTCGATTTCGAAAGTTACGTCGTCCTCGGCTTTGGCGGCAGTGGGCAGGATCTGGTTAAAGCATTTGACGTGACGTATGGGGGCCCGGAGAGTGTGAATGGCGTGGCCAGTGCAAAGCTCCAACTGTTGCCCAAGTCCGACAAGGTGCGCAATACTTACAATAAGATTTTTCTTTGGATCGATCTGGACAAAGGAATTTCGGTGCAGCAGCAATTTTTTTCTCCGCAGGGGGACTACCGACTGACCAAATACTCGTCGATTCAACTGAACGAGAAGAAGATCGCGGACGACGTTTTCAAACTAAAGACCACAAGCAAAACGCAGACGATTTCACCCAAGGGTTAAGTTGTTGAATTTAAAGAACAAGAAGGTGTGCTGAGAATGGCGCTTTGGGAGCTATACTGGCCCCCACCTTCAGTTGGGTTCATTCATGGCCAAGGTTTTTACGATTACAGTCCCTCCTAAGCTGGGCAACAAGCGCCGGGAACGCACCTCCGATCCTCGTTACGTGGACGGCCAACGCTTGCTCGTGGAAGCCATGAAGTATCTGGCTCAAGCCGATCCGCTCAAAAACCGCTCCGCGATCGAGTTCATTTCCGAACACGTGCGGACACGGTTCAGAATGAGCGACTCGCCACTGGGGTAAGATGAGAACCTCCGAATTCCTCGTCGTCCCCGGCTCGGCCTGGCTTGTTGGCTCCGCCTTTCGGCATTGGAGTGCCTCAATATCCTTGCCGACTGCATGACCTACTCCGCACTCTGTTGACTTCTGCGGTACGGTCAGGATGAATCGCTCTACCCTCAGTCACGATTCCGTGACATGTCGCAGATCTCCCGAGGTAAGTTCGACCGCCTTCGATGCGCAACCGCCGGATTTACCACCAGTGGACTTGATGGATATGGGCTTCGCAATCATTGGCTTGCTCGCCCGCCACTACAGGCCTCAATCCGTTGCTTGTTCGTCAGCTCGCATCTTTGCTTCACGCTTCTTTCAGGCCTCGCCTCGCGGCGAGTATTTTTTGACCCTTGCGCTTTGCTAACCCTTCACCTCCATCAGGTTGGGTAGAGGACTTTCACCTCCAAGCTGTCGAGCCTGCTCGGCAGACCAAAAAAACGAGGCGGAG